>JACPBO010000003.1 GCA_016180285.1 Candidatus Woesearchaeota archaeon | reverse complement strand
TATAAATCTTTCGTTTTTTTATCACTTTTTGGTGGTTATATTTTCTTAAAGAAGCCGCACAGAGCAAATGCCTCCCTTCTTGTTAGCATTGATTTTCCAATAACTCTTTTCCAGATTTTCTTCTGAGTTTCTTTTTTTGCTTTTGTCTGGAAAGTCATTTTGTCCAATGCCTTATAAACATAATTCAAAACAACATCCTTGTCTTTTTTGTTGGCAAAAGCTATGTTTTCCCCTATTTTGCTGTTTTTTGAATTTTTGAAGATTTCATAAAGCAAAATAACAGCAGCATGGCTTATGTTCAATGCCGTGTATTTTGGAGAAGAGGGAATTGCGACGATAAAGTCGCATTTCTGGATTTCTTTGTTGTTTAAGCCAGCGCCGTCTCTGCCGAACAATAATGCGATTTTTGACTTTTTAGTGTTTATTTTTTTTAAAATACTCAGAAATTTATCAATATTCAGAGGAGATCTGGGAATATTATAATCTGTGCCTATTCTCGAGGTTGTTCCGATAAGATAATCAAAGCTGTTTAAATAAGAAAAATTCTTTATTTTCGCATTTTTCAGGATTTTCGATGAAGAGTGCTTTGCCCTTAATATGGCTTCTTTATCCAGATGATTGCATTTCGGGCTGATCAGGATAAGGTCATTGAAATCAAAATTAGCCATGGCTCTGGCAATTGCGCCGATGTTGGACGGATACTCTGGCTCGATTAAGACAATTGATAACATGGATTAGGGGAATAAGAAGGGTTATTTAAATGTTGTTGGTTGGAAACTCTTATACAATCGTGCATTGAGAGAAATTATTGAAGAATGGATAGCTTGTAGTCAATAGATTCAAAATGCTCACAAACTTTACGTACTCTTTTGATTCTGGAGATGCAATATGCCAAACCACCCACTTCTCCAAAGAATGAATTTGGAAATTCGTGATTGAAATTATTTTCTATGCTGAGAAGATCCGCACTTGATTTCGTTATCCCATCATAATCAAAGTTAATCATTGCCTTTGCTTCTCTTTCCATTATTCCTTTATTGACCAGATCATAACATGAATTGATATAGTGGCTCATAGCAATAAAACCAATTTTTACATCATAAACATTTCCCAGCCTTCTGGCCAGATGTTCAATTCTCTCGGTCAATTTAACTAGCTTGCCCATAGCGTAATGAATTTATCTCCCATATTTAAATATTTTTATTTTAAAACGTTAGAACACTCCCCAGGCTTTCAGATAATGGCCTGCTAAACCGACAACAAGCAGCAGAATAAATAATAATGTTATGAATCCCCATACTTTATTTGCTTTTTTCTTGTCTTTCATTATATTGTGCAATGCAACCTGCAGCATCCTTCCGCCGTCAACTACGCCGAGAGGCAGCAAGTTGGCAAGGCCGATCAAAAAGTTCAGGATGAAAAGCCATTTGAACAGGCCTTTAAACCAATAATAAGCAGGAGAAATTGATTTGTATTCGTTCTTTATCCTTCTTTCGTTCTTTATGCTGTTCAAGTTAACGCCAAAATAACCCGCCCCTTTCAAATCAGGATGCTCTGCTGCTGCAACAGTGTACGTTTTATTATTGCTTTCCAAAACAACAGTCTGGTTTGGCCTAAGGCTGAGCATTGTTCTTAAGAATAGCATTGAATCAGTAACATTTACATGGTCTATTGAATTGAAAACCATGCCTGACTCTATTCCGGCAATTGCGCTTGGAGCTGTTGCATTCGGGACAGAGAATGAAAAGCCAACCGCCTCCGTAATCTTCGTTTCAAAAGGGGCATAAGCAGACGGGTTCCACACATATGGCATCAATAAAAAGATAATTAAAGCTAAGATAAGATTTGCCATTGGGCCTGCTGCAAATACAGAATACTGCACAATGTCTTTTCGCTTGACTAATTTTTTTTCATCAGGCTCAACAAAGGCAGCAGGAATTACAGGCAGGAATATTGCGAGAAAAGCAAAGCCGCTGCTTTTAAGGTCAAGATCATGCGCTCTTGCAACAATGCCGTGCGCAAATTCATGGACAAGCGCAAGTATGAAAATTGAGATGATCCAGTACCAGAACGATAAATAACCGATGCCGGGGATTGAAGTGCCGGGCAGAACAAGCACAAAGCCAGTGTCAACAGCAGCGGGCTTTATTAAAAACATAATTATGACAATGATTATTGCAACAGATATGTAAACCATGCCTAAAAAAGCAAGGCCGATAAAAGTATAGCCTAAAAACTGCACAAGGTTTCTGCGCTTTTTTGCAAAGCTGTTCATGAATTTAAGGCCGAAAGAAGTCCTGTACATAATCATGTAAAGCGCAGGATAAATAATTTTTTCAATGGCAATTTTATCTCTTTTCTTATATAAGAAGAAAGCCATCAGCAATACAAACGCGCTTATTGAGACAATATCAGCAATATTCATTCTTATTTCTTCCTTTTAGGCCTGAATGCCCTTCCATGGCATTTCCTGCACTTGATCTTGCCAGCAATTATCTTCAGATTTGAAGAGCTGATTACAGTGTTGCATCTCCTGCATACAAACTTGTTGCGGAAAATTCTCATATCAGCTTCTGGAAATTTTACCATTTTTAACCTGTTTTTATCTGCTTCATGACCTTTTCATCCAAAACAGTCCAGTAAAGCACATTAACGCCTTCTGTAACCTGGCCCTTTAATTCTTCCGGAATATTTAAGTCAAAAGTTTCGTAAGTCTCAGAGTCCATAACATTGGCAGCATCGCCGTGTATTGAAAGAACCTGAGCAGTCCTTTTGTCTATTATGGGGATGTCAACCATATCCTGGCCAGGCATGACAATCTGCCTGCTTTTGCCGTCCAAGATGCCTTCAGCATCAATCCTTACTTTTGAATGGCCGTGCTTTCCGGGCTTTGAAGTCTGCGTGCCATTGACAACGCATGCCACGCCGTCTATTATTATGTAATTGCCTTTCTTCATTGAAACAGCGTTTGCCTGCCTTATCTCTCCCATCATATCACCTTGTTTTTGGTTAGCATGAAAGTTATTGTTTTATTTATAAGGTTTTTGGATTTTATTCGGCTATTACCGTTTTTCTTAGCTCGTCTATCCTTTCAAAATCCTTGTCAGCTGTTACAAGCAGCATATTATTCTCGATTACCTGTGCTGCAATTAAAAAATCAGCTAAAGGCAGGGTTATTCCCTTTTCGTCATACTTGTATTTTAAATCAGACAGAATTTGGGCTGTTTCCTTATTGATTTTTAAAACCCCGAATTCATTAATAAAAGACAAAGCCTTTTCCCTGTTTTTAGCGCTTCTCTCCTGTATGCCCACTAAGAATTCAAAATATGTAATGAAAGTTATAACTGGCGGCCCCTCATGCTTCTCTGACAGCTCCTTTAGCTTTTTCTTAATGTCAGCATTTCCTTTTTCAATGCTCATCAATATGGAGCTGTTCAATGCTAACGTCATGCCCTGAACCCAATGTCCTTTCTGATTTTCCTTATCGCTTTTTTCATATACGCCGCTTCTTTTTCACTAATCTTATACCCTGGATTTAATATTTTATCCCATGCATTGCTGGATTTTTCTTTGTATGCTTCCACCATATTCTCAAATAATTTTCCCATCTTCATGTTATTTTTGGCGGCAATGCTTTTAAAAAAGCTCCAGCTATCAGCATCCACTCCCTTTATAGTTTTTACTTCTCCCATATAAGGTAATAAAGTAATACTAGTATTTAAATATTACTATTTTTAATGAAAATTTGTTAGAAGATTACCGTTATACTCTTCATAAAAAGCTCCTCTGAATTATTATCTTATAGACTTCTACGTTGCCGAGAACATAAGTTTCAATCGATACAGCAATGACCAGAACTATGACTGCGAATACGAACAGGATCAGTGTGTTCTTTATTATCCTGAGGAATTTTTCTGAGAAAAAGCTTTCCTTAACTATTGCCTTTGATATTATTCCGCCTGCTGAAGCTGAGCAGAAGTAAGAGAATGCTTCCAATATCATGTGCGGGAAAACAACAACAAAAACAACGATAAAGTAGATGAACGGATTCTGGCCCGCATTCAAGGCAGCTGTTTTAGCCAGATTCCCAAATATTGTGCCCCACACAGAGGCATTCCAAGTGAGCAGGAAGATTGCTCCATCGCCAAAGATAAAGGCAGCGATAAAGCACAATATTAAAACGCCGAGATTGTTGAAAAAAATGTCTTTAAACAAGCCTGAGCTGAATATTGCTCCGCCGGCTGTAGCTCCATAAAGCACGCCTATTTGATTCCTGAAGATGTGGTTTGTTGCAAGGCTCGGCAGAATCAAGGCAAAAATCGAGAATGACAGTAAAATGCCTAAAAATAAAAATGTGTAGACCTTGAACAGGGCCTTATGCTCAAAGAAAAATCCAAACAAGCTGAAGCCTTCTTTCTTGCTCTCATTTTCTTCCTCGCGCTTCAGCAATTTCCTCAATGTAGGCAGCATCATTATTGATGTAAATGCCACAGCAACAATAGCAGGATCCTCAGGAAACAGGATAAGGGCAGCTCCAATGCCGATCACAGAATAGGCAAGACCCATTACAAATGCGATTATAGAATGCCTTTCAATAAAATCAAGCGAATAAAGCTCTTCTAACATGGCTTTGAATGTGAGCAAGGTAGTTTATAAACATTTTTGTTTTGACAAATAAAATTACAGGCTGATTTCTTTTTCCATGATCGTATGAAGAATGAATTTTGTGAATGTTCTCTCTACAAAATCATACGTCTGTATCTTTTTAAGAAAGCTGTCCATTTCCTTCCTGTTTTTGAATCTGGCCAAGATGGAGGCATCAAAATCCCCGGTAATATCGTAAACGGCAAATACATTGGGGTGGCTGGCTATTTTTTTCTCGACTTCAAATAATTTTCCCTTGGATATCCTTATTTCAATTAAAACCTCAACGTCAAAGCCGATCTCATCATAATCCAGTATTGTTGTATACCGTTTAATTACTTTCTCTTTTTCCAGTTTTCTTATCCTGTTCATTGCAGTAGCAGCTGAAACTTTTACGGCTTTTGCTATTTCCCGGTATGACAATCTGGGGTCGGTTATCAGGATGTTTATTATCTCTTTATCTACATTATCCAGCCCAATTTTTGAGTTTGACATTTGTTTATTTTTCGTTTATTTTTTATGATATAACTAAACATATATTTAAATTTTTCTGATATTTTTAGCTTTTTGTTTAATAATCTGATGAAAAAGTATATAAACATCTGAAATTTTTCAGATTTCATCAAAAAGGGGATTGATGTGATAAAAGAAAAATTAACCGTAAAAATACTGATTGGCGCAATTATCTGCTCTCTTTTTATTGTTCTCCTGCCTTCATACGCCTTTGCGCAAGAAATAACATTGGAAAAGACAGCAAAGTCTATTGATTTTGTTTGGGTCTTGATAGCTGCATTTTTGGTGTTTATGATGCAGGCAGGATTTGCAATGGTTGAAACTGGCTTTACAAGGGCAAAGAACGCCTGTAATATAATGATGAAAAACCTTTTGGATTTTTGCTGTGGCGCGCTAGCATACTGGGCTATTGGCTTTGGGTTAATGTTTGGAGTTGGAAATTTATTTTTTGGCAAAACCAACTTCTTTTTTGGAGGAACTGATATGTGGCAGTATGCCTTTTGGATGTTCCAGGTTGTTTTTGCAGCAACAGCAGCAACAATAGTGAGCGGGGCAGTTGCCGAGAGGATTAAATTTATTGGGTATATATTTTATACTGTATTTATTACAGCACTAATCTACCCTTTGGTGGGCCATTGGATATGGGGTGGCGGCTGGCTGAGCAAACTGCCAATGCCATTTATAGATTTTGCAGGCTCAACAGTTGTGCATAGCGTTGGAGGATATGCTGGTTTGGCTGGAACAATCATATTAGGCCCAAGAATAGGGAAATATATAGGCAAGACAATCAAGCCAATAAAAGGGCATTCAATGACTTTGGCAGCTTTAGGAGTTTTCCTTTTGTGGTTTGGATGGTATGGCTTTAACCCAGGCTCAACATTATCTGCAAATAACTGGAGCATTGCAGCAATTGCAGTTACAACTACTTTGGCAGCATGCGCTGCTGCAGTAAGCGCAATGATTTTTACATGGATAAAATATAAAAAGCCGGATGTTGGATTAACATTAGGGGCAACACTAGGCGGATTAGTTGCGATAACTGCCGGAACTGCGAATGTCAGTCCAGCAAGCTCAATAATAATAGGGGCAATAGGAGGCATATTATATGTTCTTGCAGTAGCATTTTTTGACAGAATTAAGGTAGATGACCCTGTAGGCGCTGTATCATGCCATGCAGTTAATGGAGTATGGGGAACTTTGGCAGTTGGCTTGTTTGCGCAAAAAGAATTTGGCGGAGTTAACGGGCTATTTTTTGGAGGCGGATTTGGCCAGCTTATTAGCCAGCTTGTTGGAGTGGTTAGTGTAGCGGTATTTGTTTTAGGAAGCATGCTTTTGTTTTTTAAGCTGATAGATATGATAATTGGATTAAGGGTAAGCAAAGAAGACGAGCTTAAAGGCCTGGACTTGTCAGAGCACAATGCAGAAGCCTATGCTGATTTCCCGATATCAGCTGCAAATGATTAGAGTGGTGAAAAATGAAATTAATAATCGCTATAGTGAGGCCGGAAAAACTAAGGGATGTAAAAGAAGAGCTGTTTAAGGAAAAAATCCATATGATGACTGTGATAGACGTAAGGGGCTGCGGCCAGCAAAAGGGGTTTATAGAGGAATATAGGGGAGTTATTGAAGAAGTGGAATTGCACAGGAAAGTTATGCTGCTTATCGCAGTAAATGAAAGCTATGTTGAAAAAACAGTTAAAGCAATTACAAAAGGAGCAAGAACTAATGGCAAAGAAGGCAAGGTTGGCGATGGAAAGATTTTTATAGTGGACCTTGAAGACTGCATAAGGATAAGAACTGGAGAGAGGGGCGTTGCTGCAATTGGCGGCGAGTCAGAAGAGCTTAATAAATTACAAAAATGAAAATGGTGAGCTAAATGCCAAAAAATGCATCTTTAAATAATTCTTCGCGGTGGAATGGCGAAGTTCAGGAGCAAGATATCCGGAGAGTGGAGCAGCTTATTAAAGACAACAACATTCAAATCATAGACCTAAAATTTAACGACCTGCCTGGCTTATGGCAGCATTTTTCCATTCCTGTTTCAGAGCTTGCAGAAATCGATGATCCTGTCAAGTCCATTTGGTTTGAAGGGATTGGATTTGATGGCTCTTCCATCAGGGGCTTCCAGAAGATTCAGGAATCTGATATGATTCTGCATTTAGACCCCTTAACTGCTTTTGTTGATCCAATATGCGAAGTGCCGACTTTAAGCATTATTTGCGATATCTATGACCCGATAACTAAAAAGCCCTATACGCGCGATCCCCGCTACATTGCAAAAAAAGCTATGGAATATTTAAAAAGCACAGGCATTGCTGACCAAAGCTTCTGGGGGCCTGAAATGGAATTCTTCATCTTCAATGACATAAAGTTTGACCAGACAGAAAATTCCAGCTATTATTTTATAGACTCTGTTGAAGGAGAATGGAATTCTGGCAAAGATGAAAAGCCGAATCTCGGCTATAAGCCCAGATACAAGGAAGGGTATTTTCCAGTCCCGCCGCATGATTCGCTGCAGGATTTGAGAAGCAGCATTATCCTGACGATGATAAAAGCAGGCATCGGCATAGAAGTGCATCATCATGAAGTTGCGACTGCAGGGCAATGCGAGATTGACATGAGGTTTGACAGCCTTGTCAGGATGGCTGATAAATGCCTGCTGTACAAGTACATAGTAAAGAATATTGCCAAGAAAAACAATATGGTTGCAACATTTATGCCCAAGCCGCTGTTTGGCGATAACGGATCTGGAATGCATACGCATCAAAGCCTGTGGAAAGATGGCAAAAATATATTTTTTGATGCAGACGGCTACGCGTTAATTTCCCAGACCGCCAAATATTATATCGGAGGGCTATTAAAGCATGCGCCTGCGCTAATGGCATTCTGCGCGCCCACTACAAACTCTTACAAAAGGCTGGTTCCCGGATATGAAGCTCCAGTCAATATGGCATATTCGCAAAGAAACCGCTCTGCTGCAATACGCATTCCTGTTTACACAGAAAATCCTAAGACTAAAAGGATAGAGTTCAGGCCGCCTGATAACAGCTGTAACCCGTATCTTGCATTTTCTGCGATGCTTATGGCCGGGCTGGATGGCATACAGAATAAGATTGACCCGGGCGAGCCCTTAGATAAAAATACTTACGAGTTAGAGCCAGAAGATGCAGCTAAAGTTCCCACAGTTCCGGGGTCTTTAACAGAGTCGATTGCCGCATTAAAGAGAGACCATGAGTTTCTCTTGAAAGGAGGGGTATTTACAAAAGATGTCATAGATGTATGGATTGAGTATAAAAAGGAAAAGGAAATAGACCCAATCAGAATAAGGCCGCATCCTTATGAGTTTTACCTTTATTTTGATATTTAATTTTGTTTTTTTATTTTGTTTAATGATGTTATTTTAAAACACGAGATATTCTGCCTATCGCCGTTATGTTGCCTGCACTTTATGTACAGGTCGAGCGAACGTCAGTAAGCGAGAAGTTGTTTTTTACCGTGCAGAAAGAATAGGCACCATAGTTCCAAAAAATCAGGATTTAATGGGGAGAAAATGTTTATTCCAATCTTGTTTTATTTTCATGTTGTTTTGTAGGTTTTTTTGCTAAACCCCATAGAAAATCGAATAGTAATGAATTGCTTTTAGTAACATCTTCATTATCAATCAAAACTCCAAATAAAGGGTTAGACCAGATAAATAAGGCCGTCTTAGAACCATATGTCCATGTGGAAACCCTTGAAATAAATTTTTTAGATATTAATTTATATTGTTCTGTTTTTGCTACTTTAAATGATGTCCCCTCTATACAAATAAGTTTACCTCTTATTTTTGCTTCTTCTACACGTTTCAACCATTGTATGATGTAGGGAGATAATTCTGTGAAAAATTTTTCAACTTCACCAATAAAAGTATAAGATTTCTTTTCTCTAAGAATATCTTTCATGATGGTTTTAAGACCTTCTTTTCCCTTGTATAGTTCTACTTTTGTTTCCTCTCTGGGTAATTTCAGTAATGATTCCAATTCTGGCAAAACCTGATCATAACTTTCTTTAAGATTTTTTAGATCTTCACTTATTTTTTTCGGATGAACTGCTTTGAAGTATTTAACATTGTTGAGGATAACATAATTTACTAAACCTCTGGTGATTAGTGAGTCCAAGAATCTATATGTGGTGGCTCTATCAGTGTTTGTTTCTTGTGCTACTTTTGTTGCTGTTACGCTCCCTAATCTAAGAAGAGAAAGGTAAACCTTTATTTCATGATCAGAAAGCCCAATGTTTTTTAATACTTCGTTGTTCATTATTTTGTTTATATTTGAGCATTTATTTAAATCTTTCTATTGTAGTTCAAAATAAACAACAAAGATTTATATACTTTTAGTTACTACTTCATCATAATAACTAACATAGATTGAATGAGGTAAAAGAAAATGGAAAATTTAACATTAAGATTGAGAGAAGCGTATGGGCGAAAAGATGATCTTTCCAGGACAGTTGCTGAACAAAATGAAGTATTAAGAGAAGTAAATGACACTGTCAAGGGTTTAGAGAGAGAAGCGAAGGAAGTTGTTTATAATTATACCAAAGATAACTTCGAACTAGTTGGAACGATAAAAAGTACCTTAGATATGGATATCCATAGATTATTCTATGATAAAACTAGGAAGATAGGTGTAGAATTAGGTGAGGATGCAGACTTATATTACAAGGAATGGGGGCATGCAGTTTCACTTTGGCAAGATGTTGACGAAGAAACATTTAGGGATTATACAAGGAATGTCAAAAGAAAAAAAATTTGCAAAAACGTATATTTCTGTTCTGTCTTAACTGTGGTTGGAATTCCAGTGGCCTTAACTGCTCTATTTCGGTTTATGCATTACTCGCGAAAAGCCAATGAAATCAGATCTAGCAAAAAGCCTCATATATTGAGAGGAAGAGAAGCTCTCTTCTATCTTTTAGAAAAGTATGATATTGGAAAACAGCAACAATGCAAGAAACAGGGCTAGGGGAAACAAAAGTGAACGAGGCCATAGCAAATACAAGAAAGTTGTTAGATAAAGGATTTCCAAAAGTTCGAGAGAATCAGTAATGATCGATTAATCCGTAGTTTTTGTTCTTTCAGCAGATATATCTCTAAAGTTTTCTCCCCATTAAAATCCTATGAAGTCAAAAACCCTTCTTCTTGCTATTAATCTTGAGATTTTATTTTCAATTATTTTTGCATTCTCAAACTCAGTTTCTTTGAGCCTGAAATCTTTAGTGTGCGAATAATTCCTTCCATTCCTGTTTTCAAACTTGTGCTTCTTGTGCAGCGCTTCGTGATACATGATATAGTCTAGAAGGTCTATATTATTTTCAAACACCCTGCTTATTGTAATTGTGTCGCTGCCATAATCATAGCAGCCCAGCTTTGCTTTTGAGTGAGAGCCCCATTTTAGATTCGGCTTTTCAATAAGGCTGAAAAAATATTTTTCATTCACTCTATTGAAGCTTTCATCAAGAGCAGGATCGGAATAAACCTTTGGAATGGCTATGTGGATCCGTTTCATAAAAATATTGTACATATTGATATTTGCCGTATTCTTTTTATCTTTGAAAATCTTAAGAAGCAGGGACTGCACCAGGCCGATCTGGATTTCATCATCAATTTTTTTCCATTTTTTGCTCAGGCTTATTTCAAGCTTATTTGAAAGCTTATTGAACCTTATATTTGCGTTATAGCCGCTGAACCTTCCTGAATACTTTAATGAGGGGCTAAAGCCGGGCTCTTTTTCAGGACAAAGCCTTTTGAAGGATTCCGTAATGAGATCCATTTTACCTCACTTCATATCTCAGTATAGCGGCTATCTTGCCTATGTCTCTAAGCTGCACACCCTCTCTTGTTTCAGTTGAGATCATCATTACTTTTGTGCCTACTTTCTCTGCCTCTTTTTCAAATTCCTCAACAACAGAATCTTCACAATCCTCAGACAGGAGCAGAACATCAACTGCGCCCATTTTCAGGTCATTAGTAACTTCTTCCCTGCCATAGCCTGTCATTCCCTGCTTTGTGGCCAGCAGTTCAAAGAATCTTGCCATTACTGCCTTTTCCTCTGCAATGCCCTCCTGCGCAAGAATATCCTGGCATTTATCAAGCAATTCCTGCAGGCCGAATTCATCTGTATAGCTGATATCTTTTATTGCAATTATTTTCTTCTTTAAATCGCCTGTTATGTAATCGCCCTCTACTAATTCATATTTTGTCGGGCCAGGGCCGCCTACTAAGATGCCTTTCAATTCAGTTATTTTTGTCAAGAACTGGTCTTTCATATAATCAGCAACTTTATGGTAGAATTCTTTTGCTGCCAATTCACGGTTGCTTTCGAATCTTTTTGCGCTCTGTCCCCCGGCCTTGAACTTTCCAGGCACTGTTGAATGAGTTCTGATAAGCGGAATAATTGATTTTCCCTTCAGCATGGCGATTGTGCTGTCTCTTCTGTCTAAAACAACAAGGCCATACACTTCTTTTATTTCAAGCATATCCCTTAACGGGTCTAAAACAAATTCCTTGTCGCACCTGTAGATTCTTATCTTTAGAGGAACAGGCGGCTCCAAGCTCCATACTTTTATGTCGCTCTGGCCTTCCCTCTCAGCTACATTGCCTGAAAAAACAGCCAACCCATTTTCCGGGGTTCTTTTGAAAAGCCTTAAATGCTGGATCATTCTTTCCAATGCATCAATAACATTCTTTCTTGTAGAGGTTGACTTTATGTTTGTTGCAGTGCCTTTTTCCTGGTCAAGATGCTGGATTATCTTGTTGAGATCATAATCCTGCGGAACATAGACGCTGACTAATTCTGTATGCCTGCCTCTATACTGATCTAATTCCTTTATTACTTTCTTCAGCTTGAATTTCAGCTTTGCATCTGCCATAGGCGATAAGAAAGAGAAGGGATTTATAAAAGTTTGTATGTTGTTTATTATTAAGTAAAAAAATAATTTGGTGCCCCAAAAATAGAAATATATTTAAAGCTCAATATATGTTTAATTTATGATGAGAGCAAGTCAATGGTCTGTCTTTGGAATAGCATTTATGATTCTTGGTATGATTCTTGCAGGTATCGGCCTTCAATGGAACACTTATTGTGGTTATAATTTTGAAAAAGAACCTATCTCATGTATAAGGCAACAAGTATTTGCCCCATTTCCATATATTTTCTTTTTGTTAGGAACGGTATGCTTTATTAATGGCGCTATCGAATCATGGTCTAAAAAGAAAAAATGATCATGATGTCCGAGATACTTAAAAAAGACAAAATTTTTGATGCTTTTGTAAAAATTGATAAAGAAGGTAAATCAGAAAGTATAGAATTGGAAGATTTACAACAACATATATCTACTATTGTTTTAAGTTCAAAAATCCCTGAAGAAGTCAAACGAGTTTTTAACGGAGCCAAAGATTTGTATTTATTTGGCTATTTTCGTTATTATTTTTTCACAATTTCCAATCATTATGCTCTTCTTTCTTTAGAATCAGCTCTACGAAATAAGTATAATCAACTTTTTAGAGAATCTAAAATTTTTGTGTCGTTTAAAGAAGTAGTTATGAAATTAGCAGAGAAAGGTATTATTAAAAAAGAAGATAAATTTATTTATGATATTTCAAGAGAATTAAGGAACTCTTTTTCACATTTGACTTCTCCACCAGTTATTACTCCGGCAGATGCATTAAAAACCTTAGAGAGGGTAAAAGAAGATATTGAAAAATTATTCTAGGGACGCCCGTAGTCAGCGATTGGACTTAACATATGAAATTCTTGTTAAACTCTTTTTCCAGATGTAGTGTGGTCAAACTTCGTCCGAAGAGTTGCAAGTCCGCCGAAAGTTAATTATCAACTTGTTTCTAAATCATAAACATGAAGATAATAGAACTCTTTATTTGGTTCTCCACATTTATAATATCTTATCCACCAAAATGTTGTATCCGCAGGAATTTTTTTAGTCGTATAAGGATGTGATGTCTTTTTTCCAATACATATATCGGAAAATGTTAATCCATTTAATTGTGGTAAATCATCCACGCCTCCTTCAGGATTGTATTGTGAAGTAGGTTGATACTTATACCAATCAGATATATTTAATATTTTTTCAGTCCCAATGTTAGGGTTGGTATTTCCATAAGTCATTAATTCTTCCATAGTTAGTAGTCTAATAAAAAATTTATCTTGAATCATACATTGGCATAATTCTAAAGTTTTGATGGTTCCTTTTATTTTATATTCTCTACCTACATAATCTTTATTCTTGATATCTAACAAAGCATCAATCTGATAACCATCTTTATCTTCAAAAACGACATACTTATAATCGTGGTTTAATAATGAATTATACCGTGAGGCATAGCCTTGATGAATTGCATTTAATGTTACATTTTTATTTTCAAATTTTGAGTAATCCGCAATTATATCTTTTATTTTTGTACCTGAAAATAAACCTGATTGCATAGCAGATTCACATCCAGAAAGCAGAACTAAAAAAATCATAAAAACACTTAATAAAGTCATTCTATATTTAACCATATGACTTGAATATCCGTACTTATATAAAAATTATTCTTTTTTCTGCGGACTTGCAATTGAGCATCGAACTAATATTATGCGCAATATCTGGCTAGAAACCTAATCAACCAATTTCTTTATTTTTTCCAGATGCTCCAACAAAAGCATTCCTTTATCTGTGATCTCATAATCAACCAGCATATGCCCCTTATTGCGCCTTAGAACAAGGGTTTTACTGGCAAGATTCTTCAATGCCCTCTGTAAAGTTGTGTGAGAAACTTTAGTTGACCTGTACATATCAGAATAAGTGGATTTGCCTTTATTTAATATCCTCAATATCCCCAACATGCACGTTAGCTCTTTAAACCTGAATACAGACATGCGTCCAAAAGAGTAATGTTTATATAAAAGTATTACATCGTTATAACGATGTAAATGAATGTAAACGAAATTGCAAATAAATGCCTTACAGGAGGATGTGAGTATTTAGATATTCAGGACAAGCTAATCGCACATAAAGGAGAGGTTAACTTGATAGTTCTGATTGGGTTGATCTTTCTTGCCATAATTATGATTTGGCTTATAATAAAGGAAAATAAAAAACATTTTCATGCTCTTTTAAAGCATAAATGAGAATGCTGTCATTTTATTCAATTGTCCTTAAAAACTGCCTTGCTATCTCAGCAACATTCTCGTCTGACCTGATCCCGGTCCAGGGGTCTGCTGCAGATACGATGTTCACAACAACAATATTTGCGCCGTTGAAGATTGCGCTTCTTGCTTCTTTTAAATCAACACCTCCGGCAGCAGAGATTAAAACATCATATTTGCTCTTTATTCCGGTTATGTGCTTGTACTGTATTAGCTTGCCCCTTGTAGTTTCTTCGTCTCTGCCTTTGTGGAGGATAACAACTCTTGGAGGCTGCTTTAGCTTTAATATGGCTTTCAAAGGCTCTTCGACATTGATCATGTCAATCATCGGGTCTAAACCAAGGTCTTTGCACCTTTGTATGAATAAGTTTGTTGTTTCAGCTGATGCGCTTCCCAGAGCTGTTGCTGCAGAAGCTCCTGCATTATAGGCAAGGTCAACTTCTTCTAATGCGCCGTCCATTGTTTTCAGGTCTGCAACAATTTTGCCGCCCCATATTTCAGAGATTCTTCTTATTCCTGCAAAACCCTCTCTTTTGATAAAGGGAGTTCCTGCTTCAATCAGAATTCTGTCATCTTCCGGGATTGCAGGGAGAATCCTGTTTATTAATGCCAGATCATCATTGAAAGCTATCTGTAAATAACGGGTTTTTTGCTCCAGCATTTAAGCGCCTCCTATTTCTTGGTGAATTTTTTAATCAGGCCTGCTGTATCTGAAGGCAGAAACAAAACAATTTTTTCTGATGGGTCTGCTGCAATGTCCCGTATAGTCTGCAGGGTTCTAAGGTGAACAGCAGCCGGGCTTTTGGATAAGTTGTCAGAGGCTTTTTTCAGATTTTCCGAAGCTTTCAGCTCTCCTTCAGCATCAATAATGACTGCCCTTCTCTCCCTTTCTGCTTCAGCCTGCTTTGCCATTGCCCTTTTCATTTCAGCCGGGAGCTCTATTTCCTGTATTTTTATTGATTCTATATCAACGCCCCAGCCAGAGGTTTCTGTATCAACTATTTTTTTAATGCTGCTTGCTATCTTTTCCCTCTCTGTCAAGACAAAGTCAAGCTCTGAGTTGCCAATAACATCCCTTAATGCAGCCTGCGTGTACTGCTTTACAGCATACTCAAAATCCTCGATCTTTATAATGGCATCTGCCGGCTTTTCAACCTTAAAATAAACAACTGTGTTTGCGAGAAGCGGAATATTGTCTTTTGTGATAACTTCCTGGCGCGGAATATCTGCAGTTTTAATGCGGATATCAACTTTTCTCATATTTTGGATTACAGGCATAACCCACCTTAAGCCGGGATTTTTAACATGGCTGTATCTTCCCAAAGTGAAAACAACCCCCCTTTCATACTGGTATAGCAGCTTAATTCCAGACAATAAGAAAAAGAAGATTATTGTTCCTGCGACATATAGCGAATATGGCATTTAGACCACCTCTTTGTTTGATTTTTGTTATGGAGTTATGCTTATTTTTAAATGTTTGCTTTCTTTTTTAAACTTCAACCTAGTTTTTCCATACTATAGTTTAAACTTTGATAATGTATTTAAATGCAGCTCAATGCTTTATTTTTGTTCTCCTATGAAAATAAAAATAAAAAAGCTAAGCAAAGATGCAAAACTGCCTTCATACGCGCATGAAGGGGATGCCGGGCTGGATCTTTACTCTGATGAGGATTTTATTCTGAAAGTATGCGAAAGGGCTGCGATCAAGACAGGAGTGCAGATTGCCATTCCAAATGGCTATGTCGGATTAGTGTGGGACAAGAGCGGAATTGCTCTGAACCACGGCATTAAGACAAAAGGCGGAGTTATTGACTCTTCTTACAGGGGCGAGGTAAAGGTTGTAATGGTTAATCTTGGCAAGGAAGATTTTATGATTAAAAAGGGAATGAAGATAGCCCAGATGCTTGTGCAGAAAGTTGAAAAGGCTGAACTTGAAGAAGCTGAAGCATTGGATGAGACAGCAAGGAATGAGAAAGGATTCGGAAGCACAGGGCTGTAAAAAGAGGTGATTTTAATGAAGGACAAAGAAAAGGCAAAAAAGATAAGCTACAAGACAATAGTGAGCAATAAGACATTAGAAGGGTTTTTTGGCAAAAAGAAAGATGACATTAAGAAAACAACTGAAGAATAATTGATTTCAAAATAAATGATTAACATCTGCATTTAAATTATTTTGCCTGTATCTCTGAGTAAGCTTATTTGTGTGTTCAGCAAGTTTATCGCTATAATAACCTATTGCTGTTCCAGTATATCCTCCAGCAGAGCCAGCTATTGTTGTGCAAGTGATTGTTTTAAGTGAGCTTAGAATCAACTCTAAATTATTAAATTCATCAGGGTTTCTAAGCAATGCTGTGATAGTCATTGCTAATAATCCGCCCAAGATGCCTATATATGCCCCATCCTTTAATCCTTCTTTAAAAATATCTTGCATCATATTTGTGTTTTTTATCTTATATTTAAAGATGATGTTTTACCAAGTGAATAAAGGCTGTGTTTTTGCTGAATATTCCTGAGAAAATAAAGAACGAATTAAAACAGAAAAACAATAAATTATAAAAACAAACAGCTATTTCTATATGCCATGGAGGGGTACATCAGCGATATAGTTGCTAAGAAGGATCTCTGCACTGTTAATTTTGCAGGCTGCGATTTTAAATGCCCGTTCTGCAATAAATCTGAATTGATAAATTTTGACAAAAAGTTTCTGAATGACTTGAAAATCATAAAAAAAGACATTAAGGAAAATAAAGCGGGCTATGTTGTTTTTTCAGGCGGAGAGCCGTGCCTGCAGAAAGATGTTTTAACTGAATTAATGTCTTTTTGCAAAAAATCAAATAAAAAAATTATCCTCGAAACCAATGGAAGCAATCCGGATGTTATGGCAGAATTAATCAATAAAAAATTGGTTGATGCGATAAAATTAGATCTTAAAGCCCCTTTGATTGAAAGCATATTTGAAAATGCAACAAGATCAAATACTTTTTTTAAAAAAACAAAAGAAATAATTGAAAGCATCAGGAAAACCCTGAGGATCCTGAAGGAGAGCGAATCGAAGGTTGATGTTGAGATAAGAACAACAATTGTGCCTTCGCTTATCTATAAAAAAGAGGATATTGCGCGAATTGGAGATGAAATAAAAGACATCAACTGCATGTGGAGATTGCAGCAGTTCAGCTCGGATGAGAAGACTGCTGATCCAAAATTTGAGAACATCAAATCGCCCTCTAAAGAGTTTCTTGAAAATCTGAAAGCTTACTGTTTGAAGAAAAACCCGAATTTGAGGATTGAGGTTTAGTTTTATTACTCTAAAGTTGTAAAAAAGAGAAAGATTTAAATACTAGCGGGTTCGTCTATAGACGAATGGCAAAAACTGATTTATACCACAAAGTTTCAATAGATGATGTATTGGTGGAAATAACAAAGTTAAGTAAAGAAAGAGCAGATATTATTCTCAATAAGGGCGCATCTGATTCTAAAATCCAAGATTTTGAGAAAGAATATGGAGTCACACTTCCCGAAGATTACAAGGCCATCTTAAAGTATTCAAATGGCGGTAAATTGTTTGGGTTGGAATTTTATGGGCTTAATGACCTTAAAAGGCACACTCTTGAGTTTGTTGATGCTGCGGGAAGAGAAAGAAAGCACGATAAAATCTACCCTATAGCTGATGAAAATGGGAATCCCATATCGATAAATCTGCAAACTCCCTCAGGAGCAAAAGATGGCAATAGAAGAGACATACTTGACACTTTTCATGAAGATGGAGAGACAAAAGTAATTGCAAAAAGTTTTGGAGAATTCTTATACAGTATGATTCAAGGTTCAAAAATAACCGTTGATAAAGTTCAATTTGGAAAAGAAACTTTAGACGTTGATGGTTCTATGTATTGGTGCAGACCAAGTTTTAATCCTGTCAGGGAATATCCTGAGTCTAACCTAACCGGACCATTATATGATTTATAGATGCGCTTTTTGTGCAAAATACCATGAAAAAGAAAACAGCTGTCATCAGACGGAAAGGCAGCAGAGAGGGTTTGCAATTTGATTTATGAAGTGCTAAAATGATGCAATCACTTGAACAAAAATTGAATAGAACTTTCAGAGAATTGAAGATTTCCAATAAACAGCGGCATTCGATACAAACATATGTTGCTTTGATCAGAAATAAGGATGAAGCCACATACGAGCATTCCGCAAGAGTTGGATTAAAAGGTGTTGAAGTAGCAAGATACACGCATGTTGTTGATCCCAAGGCCTTATTTTATTCGGGCCTTTTGCATGATGTTGGGAAGGCGCTTACTGATTATAAATCTCTTAAAAAGATAGCAGGATTTGATGAAAAGGATATGGAAGAATTGAAAAAGCATCCGATAGACGGCTATAGATTGTTGAAGAATATCCATGATTTTTCTGCCAGAATACTGCTTTTCCATCATCGTTATGTTGGCGAAGGCTACCCAAAAAATATCCCGCATTCAGAAATAAATTTTTGCAGAGGCTCTGAATCTAATATACTGTATTACGCAAGAATATTGGGCCTTATTGATTTTTATGATGCTGTGACGCACAGGAAGAACGATAAATTCAATCCCGGCAACCCGCGATTACCGGAAAAAGAAGAGGCAAAGAAACTTATTTTAAAGAATAATCCAGATCAAAAATATTTTATCAATGAATTATACAATAAAGGCATTTTTCAATAAGGCAGCACTTTATCCAACTCTTTCTTTATCGCATTAAAAACTTCTTCCCTCGTCTTAGAAGCGTCTATGATCACTATGTTCTCATCTGAAAGATCTTTTTTTAAATTCAAAAAATTCTGCCTCAACTTTTTCATGAATCCAAGATTTTCAAATTTCTCTGTTTCGCTTCTGTTTTTTATCCTGACCAATGAAGCTTCAGGATCCAGATCCAGGATTATAACCAGATCAGGAACTATGAACTTTGCATTTGCTTCGATCAGCTCTTTCTTGTCTATTCCCTGAGTCTGCTGGAATGCAATTGTTGAATACTTGTAGCGGTCCATAAGAACAATCTGGCCTGATTTAAGCGCAGGAGAGATCATATTGTCAATGTGGTGCTTTCTGTCTTTTATGAAAAGCTCAAAGCACATTTTGGCATTTTTAAGCGGATCTTTTTCCTCTCTTAGCATTTTCCTCAATTCCTGCCCGTAAGGAGAATAAGTCGGCTCTCTGGTCAATAATAAATGAGTGTACTGCTTTGTCTTTTCAAATATATACTCTGCTGACTTGTAAAGATTTGTGCTTTTGCCGGTTCCGTCCATTCCGTCGAAAACAATGAAGATTCCTTTTTGCATTTTAACACTTTATTCTGCTGACATACAGATGCCCGCTGAAGTCTGTCAAAACTAATGGGCCGGATTTAATATTTAAGGCTTTCGCCATAGTATGCTGCAATGAAGCAATTGCATAAATATTCGGGACAAAAGCGCCTTCCCCGGGCAATAATTTTCCGTCTTCTGTTACAGTTGCAATATGGTGGCTTCTGTAAACAACATGAAGCTCAAGGGAATTATCCCTTATAACCGCCCATATGAAGTCAAGGCACGGCGGGCTTTCGTTTCCCAGATCGTCATCAGGATCCCATAATGCTATTAACGCCCTTCTTGTATTTGGGTTTTGCTTTAGCAGAGCAATTATTTTTTCAGGCTGGTTGCCCCATTTTTTGAATATTCTTTCATGATACGTATAAACGAATTCATCAAGCTTCTCTCCCCTGCCGTTAAGGAATTCGTCGAGGTATTTGTCAAGATATTCTTTTGAAAAATTGTCCGGGATTTTTTCAAGAGGGTTTAATATGGTTATTGCTATCGACCTGCATTCCATTGTTATAATGTTTCTTTGATCAAGCATTGCAGAGCCGTTTTTTAAGATGAAAGCCACTGTGTTTTCCAAGGCATCTTTAAGATTGCTTGCCTGCACTGACTGCCCAACAGATGCAATCAAATTCTTCTGCTCAAACCTGACATTCTGGGCTGATGTAGAAAGGTCCAGGATAAAAGGCTTTTCAAACCTTGCGCCATCATCATAAAGCATGTTGTTCTTTATCGTGTTTGAGTGGAATTCTAAACTTAATTTTTCAAATTCATTTAAGCTGATTGCATTTTCCGGCTCCTGGATCAATTCTTTCAACAAGGCCTCAATTTCATCATAATTGCCCTTTATATTCTTTAAAATTAATAAGTCGGATTGCTGCCTTATTCTTTCCAATGCTTCTTTCGGAACCTGCTCGAATTTTGGATTCGGGGCTTTTGAGCTGATTATCACGTTGTTTTCATTAATTCCATTTTTCCAGAAGTTCCTTAATGCATCGGCTAAGAGATGGCCGTTATCTTCATTTTCAAAAACCAACAATAAA
Organism: Candidatus Woesearchaeota archaeon; assembly: GCA_016180285.1. Lineage (NCBI taxonomy): Archaea > Nanobdellati > Candidatus Woesearchaeota > Candidatus Woesearchaeota archaeon. The sequence continues at coordinate 33,809 of JACPBO010000003.1, read as the reverse complement.
ATCTTGTTTATGTTTGGGTTTGCAAGAATATTTGCAAATGCATATCTTGCTCCGTTTGTAGTGCGCCAGTAGCCAGTCAGCGCAGCATAATTCGACAGCTTTTGAAACAGATTTCTTATATCTTCAGGGGCATTATCTGTTTTCCAGTTGTAAACAAATGCTATCGCAATGTTGGAATTAGGATTGCCTGCTATTACATCGGCTGTATTGAAGAGCTGGACTTTAGGGAGATCGCTGCTTTCAAAGTTTATCTTCTTTACATCTTTTTTAAGGAAATTGTCATAGCCGATTGCAACTAGCTTCATTATTGCCCCCTTAATTATTAATGCACATATGTATTTAAATGTTATTCGCTTTCAAACGCCCTACAAGCTATCTCACTTTCGTTAATGATAAAAATGAGCGAACGGGGACTTGAACCCCGGTCTCGGGTTCCGCAAACCCGAATTCTATCCAACTAAACTATTCGCCCAATTTAGCTTGTTGATATTTTTCGGATTATTTGAATTTATCTCTTTTAGCCACTTTTTAAACATTGTTGGGCCATTTAATGATAAGTACTCGCTATTTGAATAGGGAATAAATCCCATTTTTCTTAATATATCATTTAATTTCTCAATTAACTTTCTAGACTTTATCGTTATCGATATTCTCGGGTAATTTCCTCTAATAACCGATACATTGCCGTCAGTGTCGAATAAGCCTCTTATAAGTGAGCGATATACCTCTTTGTTTTTTGTCTCTAACACGGATTGGGGTATCTCTATTCTTTCCACTTTTTTTCCATAGGGCAGACCAATAATTTTATTCTTAAATTCGCAAATAGCTTTTGAATAAACTTCAAATCCCGAAACACTTCTTAATCGCATTAATTTTAGGTCCAGATTGTATAATTTTTTGTATAGTGGAAATAAAAAATCAGTGACATATCTTTCTTCTTTTTTGTTGGTTTTCACTGAAAAATAATTTTTGTTATATGACATACAGCCATCTCCTAGATGTATGCCGATTTCTTCTGCAAGTTCTTTTGTCATTTCTTTTGGAAACATAATATGTTTGGCTCTATCAATTTTACTATAATTGACCTCTTCTAAATCAAAAATAACCTTATTATTGGTGAAAAAAGAATCGTTTTCTTGCTCTAATTTCTTGCTTTGCAGTTCTCGTTTCTTCATTTTGCCATTAAAAATCAGTTTCATTAAATCTTCTTTTTTATATCTTTTATAAAGCGTATTGATCGTTTTTTTACCCCTTTGTGCCATTAGATAAGAATATGCTTCTTTCCCAAGCCTGTGTTTCATAACTTCGGCGCATCTTTTTCCTCCAGTTTTACCCCCCTTTATGGCTCCCCACTTGTTTTCTTGTTTGTCCAATATTTCCAACGGACCAACATCGTTAGGAATTATTTTATCGGGCAGATAAAGTTCAGCATACATCCATTTTTTTAGTGTTTTAAGTGAAACATTTATCTTCTTTGATAGATCTGAAAAATTTTTTGCATTGCGCTTTTTCTTTAAAAAATAAAACAACCTTTTTCTTGAATCTTTTGATAAAAGCAGCCTCATAATGTTGGAGTGGTGCCCTTATATTTAAATTTTTCTATCCAGGCTGAACTATAGGGGCACTACCTTCTTGAAATTGCCCTGAAATACCCTACGCCTCTTTTAAGCAGGACATAAGGCTTTCTTAAATGTTTCCTTACTTTAAGCGTCTGCGAGGCTGCATTGGGCAAAAATCTCCTCTCTTTTCCAACAACAAAGTTGGTGTTATCTATGATAGAATTCAAGAACCCATTTAAACCTTGCTCTTTTTTTACATATGCGACTGACCTTCCCAGTTCCCTCAATGTGTGGGCGTCTGATCCTGCAGTTATCGGCTTTTTTATTTTTTCTGCCAGATCCAATGCCTTCAGGTTTCTTTTTCTTAAATTCGAAGCAGCCAAAACTTCAACTGCGTGAAAGCAGTTTATCAGCTTTTTATTGACAATTTTGCTGTGAACCTTATTAAACATAGCTGTCCAGCCGGGGGCGTAAGGATGCGCAATTGCCATTATGCATTTGAACTCAGAGGATGCCTTCACGATATCCTTTATGCCTATTCTTAAAAAGAAGTCCCTCCTCACTTTGTTCGGAAGAACAACGCTGTTATAAAAACCCTTAAGGTCTTTTATCGTATAGAAATAAAATAATGCATGAATGCCTTCGCTTGAGCTTGTTTCAATGCCAGGAATGACGAGAACTTTTCCGCTTTTGTGCGCTTCTATTGAGCCCTTAATTTCATTATGGTCTGTTATGGCGATTCCAATTCCGAGCTTTTTGGCCCTGTTTAGAATGCTTTTAACCTTGTTTATGCCGTCAGAATGGCGCGAATGAACATGCATGTCGACAGCTGTGAATTTCTTTCTTTTCAGCGCCTTAAAATTGGGCTTTTTGAAGTCAACTCTTGCCTTTATCAGCATGCAGTTTTGTTGTAGAGGCTTGTTTATAAAGTTTTATTATTTTAAATAACCACTTAAAAGTGACAATAAAACCGAAAGATTTAAATAGTAGCGATAACTACATAGGAGAGATGGTATTGATAGACAAGGAAAAAAAGGTAATAAGTACGATTGAGAACATATTAGCTAATTATAAGGCCGATTCTTTTCACAGGGCATTAGATATTTTAACAACCTCGATAAGCTTAGGCATGAGCCAAGAAGGTATAGATGCCATAAATAATCTTATTGTTGATCACCATAAAACATCATTAAAAAGACAAAAAACATTTGAAATAGAAAACAAAGTCTTAAAAACCGCAGCATTTCAGGATTATTTAACAGGCATTCCTAATAGAAAATATCTTAATATGTATCTAGATGCTGTAGTCAAGGAATCAGAAATTATAGTGGCTCCTGTTTCTTTAATCGCCTTTGATTTAGACTGCTTCAAACTGGTTAATGATATATATGGCCATAAATGTGGAGATCTTGTTCTTGAAAAAGTAAAAGAAATACTGCCAAATAATTTAAGGGGGTATGATCATGTTTTTCTTGATAAAAAGTTAAAAAGATTCTCCATTGATAAAAAAATAAGTATGGAAGCTCAGACTGGCAGAGAAGGTGGAGAAGAATTTTATGTAGTTTTACCAAATACAATATTTGAAGAGGCATTAATTGTTGGTGAAAGGCTGAGGTTTAAAACAGAACAAACATTCAACGGATTTTTCAATAGTTATGAGCCAATACCGACCATGGAGAAAAGAGAAGGGATGCCGCAACGGCTGGAAGGATTAACTGCCAGCATCGGTGTTGCAACTACAAACACATATTACACTCCCCATGGCAAAAGAGAAAACATTTTGCATGACGCCAAGGCATTGAAAGAAGCGGCAGATTTAGGTAATTATTTAGCTAAAAAAGATGGAAGAAACAGGGTAAGATCTGTGTGTTCAAAAAACTAAACGTATAAAAAACCCTTGGTTTTCTTTGGTTCTATAATCCGGAAACGTATGCCAGAATGCGATTGCTTTCCCTTCTTTGAATTCCAGCACTTTATGAGCATAAACCCTCTCGCTTATCTGCTCCTTGTAATTTGTCCCTTTCTTGAATGAAGCCAGAACCAAGGCATTGCTTGTTAAATGGCCAGGATCCAGGTTAATCCGCCTTTTATTGTTTTTTGAATATTTTTTTTCGATCTCTGTTGTAATAAGTTTTATATCCGCTAGCTTGTTTTTATCTATTTTATCTTTAAAAACTAAAAATTTTTTTAAAATCCTCTTGCCCATTTCATCTGCATAGTAATCGGTTATCTTTGAGAATTCGTATTCATGGCTTTCAGCTTCAATATCTCCGAATCTGGATTTTAGATCATTCACAGCATTGCTATAGAGCTTCTTATCCGAGAACATGATGCCGATGAAGAGCTTTGCCGGATGGGCTGTGATAATTTTCATTTTTCTCTAACCCAAATCTCTGTAATCTTGGGTGTTACTTTCTTCTTTGTAAAAAATTTCTGCACAACAACGGCTTCTTTTGATGGAACTATTATGTTGTTATTTTCCAGCTTTAATCCGTTTATTTTTTTAATCATCCCCTCGTGAACGTATGTTTTCTTCTTTTTACTTGATTTATATCCTACCAACTTCCTCAAGAAAGCAACCCTGTCTTTCTGCTTGAAGTCCTTAAGCGAGTATTCGAACAAGCTGTGCGATTCAAGATTCTCATAACCGCTTTTGAAGCTGCCATAAAGCACAATGCCGTAAGACTGAATCTCCTTCTTAAGCTCCCTCCACTTTTCGTCCTTTAGTGCCCCGATAACGCATTTTATTGGGTTTTTAATATTGCGTATATGCCAGACTTCCCTTGCTCTTATTTCGAACTCGTTGAGCGCCGAATCAACAAGCTCTTCTATTTTTTTAATCTCTCCAACATTCTTTACATCAATAAAAAGATCAATATCACTGTCTTTATCAAAATCCTTTCTGGCAACAGAGCCAAACAATATGACATTATTTATTTTATCTAAAAAATCCTTTTTAAAATACAAAACAGATAAAAAATCACCGATATATGAAAACATCTCATTCTTTTTCATTTTTGTCATATTCTATCTTATGATGCCCGGCTATTTAAATCTTTCTGTTAATATTAACATATTTTTCCGTTAATCTTAACATACTATTCTGTTAACAATAACAACATTTTCTGTTAGTATTGACACAGAGAATTTTGGGTTTTTATATGAATGTCAGAATTTTCCATCCAGTCTTTGACTGGTGGCAGAAAGCCAACCTTTTTCGTATGTGGAAAATTCTGAGCATGCTCAAATGTCAAAAATGCAACATTTTTGAGCAAATTTGAAATGTGAACATTTCCAATTAACCACCTGATATTATGAACGTAGCAACATGCCGCCCCATCTATGATGGGCAGTTTTTGACATATTTATGTTTCGGGGTTATAGTTTAACTATTTCTCCTCTTGCCGGACCTATTGACATGCCGATAATGGGGTTTTTGATATATCTTTCATGATCGACAATGTATTCTTTCAGATCTTTAGGAAGGCTTTCACATCCGCCTTTAACATAAGCTGCTCTTTTGTCATGAAGCGCTTTGTCAACTTCTTCGGGCTTTGATAAATCAGATGGACCATCCCATAAGTGCCATCTGTAAATTTTATTAGAATAAATTGGATTTACGGTTTCTAATTTTGAAGGAACCTTTTCTGTTCTTTTCCCATTGGCGTCATAGGCTGTGCAGACTTTTATGTTTTTATCCTGTACATTATCCGCCCTTGTTAAATAAATTCCATCTATATCATTAATCATTGCAGCATATTTTACTATAACCCAATCAGGATAGCCCACTCTTCTTTTTCTCCCTGTTGTGGCTCCGGCTTCTCCTGCATTTCTTTGGGTTTCAATTCCAAAATCATCTTCTGCCAATGTTGGCATAACGCCTTCGCCAACTCTTGTGGGATAAAGTTTTTCAACGCCATATATCCTGAATGCCTTTCTCGGCAAGCCTAACCCTCCTAGTGGATCTGTAGCTAAAAGGTGAGAAGAAGTTTGGTCTGGATTAGTTCCCATATCAATATCCAACATTGACCCTTGAGCTCCTTCAAGGATTATATTTTCTCCTTTTTCCAATGCTTCCCTTAATCTGTATTCAAGTTCACAGGCACATTTTCTTAATTCTTTTCGTATAGGATCGTGTACTGCAATCAACTCATCAATATATTTGCCAGTTACCAAGCTGGATATTCTTGCTGCTACTAGCTCATAGCTTTTTTGTTCCAGGACTTTTGATAATATATCATGGAAATTGTCACTTACATACTCTGCAAATGTTATTCTTGTTGCCCTGTTAGCATTGTCCATATAGAAAGGCCCAATTCCTGAACCTGTTGTTCCTATCTTTGAATCGCCAGTTCTTAAGCTCTCCTGCCAGGCATCTAGCTTTCTATGATAATCAAACAATATTCCTGTTCTCTCTGAGATATGAATTCCGGCACTATAACCAAATACACTTCTTGCTTCTTCAACTTCTTTTATGAATCTTTCAGGGTCAAAAGCAACATTAGGGCCTATTCCTATTTCTGAATTACTAGTCAAGCCGCTTGGTGCAGCATGAGCTACAAATCGTATAAGCTTGCCGTCAGGCATAGGGATGTACATTGTATGGCCTGCATTTGGGCCTCCTTGAAATCTCACAACCCATATTCTTTTATTGTTGATCTGTTTTGCTTCTTGGACTAACTCATCCAGAATTTTCGCCTTGCCTTCATCTCCCCATTGCAGTCCTACGACGATTGTGTTTGGCATTTTTAATTTTAAGTTTCTTTTTCTTCTTTATCTTCATATAAAATATCATGAGGATACATATCTTCTAATGTTTTTCTTGAGGCCTTCTCTACCACTGCCAATTGCCTAAACTCTTCCAAATTTGCTGCTTCTGCATTTGCAATTGTTGTTCTTATATAGCGGGCGCCATACTCTACACAAGGCTTCAACCTACCTTTGTATTTTACAACACCTGTAACTCCTTCAATTGTTGAGCTTGCAAAGCTTGAATGCAAATATCTTTCTACTGCCTTTGAAATGTTTTTTAGCTTAGTTTTATCATAAGCTTCTGCATAACCCATCCCCGCCATACCCAAAAGCCAAGCTTTTGGATGACCTTCCCCCCATGTTTCAACATACTTTATGCTATTTTCTTCAGAAGTAAGATTTTTATCTTCGCCAAGTTTATTTCCCGCAGCCTCATAAAACCTGTTGAAATAATTGCCCATCATAATGAAATCAGCAAAAGCAAGGGCAACTGTCATGTCCAGAACTGTTTTAATGCCGCCATCAATTACAAGCTGAACATATCTTCTTTTGTCTTTGTAATAGCGGTCTCTAGCTTCTGCAAGTTCTTCTGCTACAGTAAACTGGCCGCGGCCATTTCCTCTTTTGCTGCCTGTTCTGCAAATAGAGCCCACACCCATGCCGCCAAAAATGTAGTCAGCGCCTGCCTCAGCAAATATTAGAAAATGTTTTCCTTGAACGATATTGCCTACGCCGAATGGCTTGTCGGGAAATCTCTTCTTAGCATATTTAAGAATTTTAATGGCATCATCGAAGCAAGCATTTGAAGAGTCTATTGTTAGAGTATCAACATAAGGTCCCCATTTTTCAATTTCTTTTTTACAATCTTTTCCTGTCGTTATTGACATGCCGATAAAATTAGTGTCATATTTTTGCAAGAAAGCTATTTTATTTAGAATCTTATCTCCCTTTACTACATCTACTATGGGGAGGAATTTTTTGTCCTCTCTCGAAATAATCTCTTTTATCTTGCATTTATTTTCGCCGTTTACCAAATGCGGGATGCCTCTAGAGCAACTCTTTCGTAATGGAATCATTACTTCTTTTATTGGAGTAGATGGCGGAACTGCAGGCTTATCAGGATCATGAATATAAACCCCATATATCTTCGATTTTCTATCCACGATTGGAATAACGGAATGTCCTGTTCTGTTAACTTGCTTTATGACATCTTCGAGTGTTGAGTCGTACATCGCAACCACGGGGTTTTCCTGAAATTCTACGTCGCCTTTCTGCAGACGTGCATTTTTGTTTTCATCTAGAATTGCCTGTTTGTCTTCATCTCTCAAACTTTTTGGAATCATAGTTAATATGCCATTTCTTCCAGCCGCCACAGCCATATCTGGGCCAACAACACACTGCATCCTTGCAGTCATATAGGGATATTGCAACTCAATAGAATCGCCAAGTTTAGTTTGCAGAGAAACATCAGCAGGTTTACACTTAACCCAGTCTGGTAAAACAAGATATTCACTTAAACTCTCAGATATTTTTTTACTGACTTTAGCCAATCAAACCCCACCTCTATTTTGCTTAATTTGACTTCTTTTTATACTTTTCCATTTTTCATCGCCGCATATTGGTGACGAAAATCAAAGCCAGCCAAAACCGAAAACTATATATAGTGATCTTAAAGGTTATCGCTAATACTAAAAATGCCCATTAAAAGAGGTTTTTCAGGCAGAAAGGCCCAGATAACAGTATTTATAATAATCGGCCTGATCATCGTCATTGCAGCAGGGATTCTTATTTTTGTCGGACAAAAAAAACAAGAATTCAAGCCGACTATAGACCAGATTCCTGCAGAGCTTGAGCCAATAAGGACATTCACTGAATCGTGCATTGCAAAGCTGGGTGAAGAGGCTGTTGTGGAAATAGGAAAGCATGGCGGCTATATCAGCTTAGATGATTCTTATTTGCTTAATACGCAATATTTCATAATGACAAACAACCCGACAGAATCAGATGCAGTTGCCTTTTCTCCTGGCAGCAATTTCAAGATCCCTTACTGGTATTATATGACCTCTCCGAATGCATGCTCCGGCAACTGCCGATTCAGCTTTGGCAAGATTCCTCCTCTTGAGGAAGGCAGCACTTCAATAAAAGCCCAGATTGAAAGATATGTGAACAGGGAACTCCCAAAATGCCTAAATAATTACAAAACATTCAGCCCGGAATTTACAATAACGCCGACTGCCAATGCAGATGCAAAAGTGCTGATAACAGACCAGGTCATTATCGCAGTTGATTACCCTCTTACAATCAAGAAGCAAACAACAAATGCAATGCAGCATTTTAATGCCAAAGTCCCTGTAAATTTAAAAAATGTTTATGATGCTGCGATGAATTTGGCATTGATGGAGCCTGTTTTCGGATATCTTGAGAGATACACGATGAATCTTATTTCAGCGTTCTCAGATGTTGACAGGTCAAAGCTTCCTACAATATCTGAGTACAGGTTTGATTTTGGCCCAAGCACATATTGGACAAAAACAGAAACAAAAAACAAGATCGAAGGAATTCTAATGGCTTATATTCCTTTAATGCAGGTCAATAAATCACTGGCTTATAAAAGAATAACAACAGGCAGCGGCTATCAGGATGCGCTTTACAATAAAGTTGTGCTTCCTGAAATTTCAAATGGCCTTTCATTCAGATTCAATTACCTTGGCTGGCCGATTTACTTTGACATAAACAGCGAAGGCGAGCTTATAACTCCGGCATCAGCATCAACCAGCTTTAAAAGCTTCAATTTCGGAATGCAGCAGTATGAGTTCTACTATGATGTTTCTTACCCTGTTGTTGTTGAAATCAAAAGCCCGAATGACCTGAATAAAAGAGGCTATACTTTCTGGATAGCTCTTGAAGCGAATATAAGAAATAATGCAGCATTCAACGAAAGCTATACGGCGCAAAAACAGGAAGATGTTGGCAAGTCGCTTTTCTGCAATCAAAATCAGAGAAATTCGGGCAATATAACGATGAATATTACAGATGCAAAAACAAAAGCCGCCTTGAAAGATGCCCAGATAAGCTATGGCTGCGGTGAAAATGCATGCTTTATCGGAAGCACAGATGAGAACGGAATATTAAATGCAAAGTTTCCTATTTGCACAGGCGGGCTTGTTTCATTTGCGAAAGAGAATTATTACTCTCCTCTGTCTGCTTTGGATACAAAACTTAATGAAGACAAAGCAGTTAAAATATCCATGGAGCCTTATAGGACATTGAACTTTACAATAAAGAAGAAAGTGCTTAGGAAAAATGCAGCCGGAGATTGGGTGCTGAATACAAATCCTTTAAGCCTGTCGGATAAAGAAATTTCAAGCCTGGTGCTCAGCAGAGTTAATTCTGCATATGATGTTGATTTTGTGCAGGCATCTGAGTTTAGAAAAAACATCAGTGAAACATTTGAGATAAGCCTGATTCCGGGGAAATATGAAGTTACAGTCAACGATATATTATACGATGCAATAACAATACCGAAGGAAACAAGAAAGGAAAGCGGAGGATTATTTCATGACGATATTGAATATACGATCCCTGAAGTTAAGTTCAAAGCAGAAGACGGCGTAACAGCAGGCGGCCTTATGCTCAATAATGAAACAGGGCTGTGGAATGTGAATGCTGCTTCGCTTGACAGCAGCAATCTTGTGACATTTTATATAGTGCAGGCAGATCCTTACAGCTTCAGGCACATTGAGGATCTGGAGCAGATGGGCAAAACATCTGATTATAGCGCGCAATACAGAAGGCCTGAATTAGAGCCGCTTTTCAGCAGGGAGTAAAAAATAAAATGTTGAATAAGAAAATTGTTTCGATTGCCCTTTTTATGATAGCTTTGATTATTCTCATCCCTGTTTACAGCGCAAATGCAATTGCAACAAGCTTTTCTGTTTATACAATAAGCGGCAAGGATGGCGTTAATGGATATAGAAGACAAGATGACAAAACATTAATAACCGCCCAGGCAGATCTTGACGGAGATTCTGATATAACCCCGAATCAGGTCAGGTTTGGAACTGACAATTTTTCAAATTGTGTTAATGTAGGCGGCGGGCTGTTCCAATGCAGCTACTCTTCCACACAATTCCCGATAACTCCGAAAAGCTACACTGTAACGCTTTATTTATGGAATGATGCTAATGTTTCGCAGGCAACACAAGCTTCCCAGATAACAGTGGACAACCAAGTTCCAATTATTTCCTCTTTTGGCGCAGCACAGACATCTGTCGGAATAGCAAATGTTTCTTTTTCTTATTCTATAAATGACACGGCATGCGCCGATTCAACATGCTCCGGAAAATGCTCAGGGATAAACAATATTGATGTTTACGGCAATAATGCGTTTTTGCAGAAAATAATCCTGAATTCATCATTATGCGCTGTTTCAGGCGCATTCGGCGTTAATTCCTCGCAGCTGGCAGCAGCAAGCAGCGATGTTTCAGTCTGCATAACTGCTTATGACAAATTTAATTTTTCATCATCTGCTTCATGCAAGACATTATCTGTTGATTTAAGCGCGCCTACGATTGACGCAGCATCATTCGCAATAAAAAGCAATGATGTTTCAGTTTATTATATCCCTGCTGCAGGAATTTCAGCAACCATCTCAGTTGATGTTAATGATGATTCAGGAACAGTTCCAACTGTTTCAGCTGACTTGTCGAAAATAAATCCAAGCTATGCTGCGTCAGTTACAGCAGACAGCTGCACTGGGCCAGGGCCATTCACATGCTATTGGAACAGCAGGATTGTAACGGCAAATTCAACTAAGGTCATAAATGTAACAGCAGTTGATGGCGCAGGCAATGCAAAGACAGAGCAGATAACATATACTTTTGGGATTGATAATACTGCTCCTGATGTAACATTCATTGGGACAACCAATATGCATAACAGCACGAGCTATGTTGTTTCCGGCTATAATACATTGAAGGTTACAATAACAGAAGCAGAGTCCGGCATTGATGCTGTTTATCTTGACTTAAGCGCTATTGGTGGGGGGGCGTCTGTAAAATCAAACAACTGCACAGTATCCGGATCAACATGGAATTGCTATTGGTACAATATAACTTCAACGCTCGCAAACAATGCTGAAGGCAAGATATTGATCTACGGCGATTTAAAGGACAGGTCAGGCAATGCTTACACTGGCCTTACTTATGGAACAGTAAAAGCAGACTTATTAACGCCTTCGCTTGATTCAATAATTGCATCATCCTATGATGCCTTGGGCAGCCATAACTATACAAAATCAGGGGATTTATTGACTATTGTTGTTAATGTAACAGAAGACAAGGATTTAAATGCAAATGCTAATTTTTCAGGCATCGGCTTAGGGGAAGCTGAGCCGGGCGCATGTGTTGATTTAGGAAGCTCAAAATGGAGCTGCTCATGGCAGACTTCAGCAGTTGCATCTGGCTATTTGTCAGCTTATTTGAAATTTAATTTTTCAGATCCCTTTGGAAATTCATTGCTTTATTCTTACCCGATTGTTATTCTTGCTGTTGGCAATGAAACTTCTCCGAATTACTGGGAAGTCGGAGATGTAGTGGCAATGCCTTATGCGCTTGACTTGGGCGTGATGGACCTTATCGAGCAGAGGATGTACTTCAGCATTCCTTTGACTGCTTTAAACCCAGATGCGCAGATTCTTAGCATGGAGCTGGGAAGCTGCGCTGGCGATACAAATTATTTGTCTGAAACTCCTTCGCTGATAAACGCAGAGCAGAGCACAAACCCTTATGTTTTACTGCAGTTTGCAGCAACAGCAGACAATCTTACAGAGCTAACCTATAACTGTTCGCTTAACATAATGTCGCAGGTCGGCAATACAATAGCCGGCTACCCTGAAGTTGAGAATCTGAGCTTGGCTGTGAATTTCTATAAAAGCGATCTTGGCGAATTCGGGCAGAACATTGAGGATAAAATAAAGAAAGAAAAAGACAACTGGATTGTGGGCAATAAATGGATAAGCACATTGAAGAAATTTCTTTATTATGCGGAGAAGATCTGCGGATTGCTGTATACATTCGGAAAGTTAAAAGCGCTATTGGAAGCTCTTGGCAAGATCACAACTGCTCTGTCTTTTATTCCTATAGGCGTCACCAGTATAATAAAGGCAAAAACTGATGCAACAACCGAGATTTCATCAACTGGTTTAAAAGGCGCGGCGGATCTATTGGATGGCTTTTGCAAATTCGTTTCCTGCAATCTTTATTATGGCGATAAAAATATTATTGGACAATATCAAAAGTGGACAAGCGAGAACATAATTGGAAAAATGGGTGGCGATTTTCTTCATGATTGGACTGGAAAAACTCCCCTTAGCTATGAAGGGCAATTTACAGGCAGAGACCCTGGAGGCTATATGAATCCTAAAGACAGCATTGTATTGAGTATGCTGACATTCTGCGTTCCTGGCATCATATATAACCTTGAAAAATACAGGCAGATAAAATGCCAGTACATAGACTGCCTAAAGAATGAAGTGCCGCAGGGAATTCCAATTTCCGCTTGTGATGCAGTCCAAAGCCAGGAAACATGCAAGTATTTTGTAGGAGAAATCTTTAAGGTATTTCCCTACACTGCAATGTTTGATTATTATATGGGCATGATTAAGGATATGCTGTCTGATCCGCTGAGTTTATTAGGGACACTTGCAGCGTGGTATTGTAAGCCATTAGTCGGAACTTCAGGCCCAGGTTATATGTTTTGTACAATAACTGACACACTTTCATTAATAGGCGATATTATACAAGATTTCAAGTCAATTGGCAAAGGATGGAAGCTGACAGACAAGGATTATTGCAAGGAGATTTGAGATAAAATGAATGAAACAATAAAAACATCAAATTTGCAAAGAAAGACCATAAGTGCCTTATGTTTTGGAATTGTTCTATCCTTGGTCCCAACGGCATTGAAGGGGGAAGAATTAAAAACTAAACTTGGCCAGGAAATGCAAAGAAAATATGTCATGAATCAGCAGGAGCATGATGAGTTGCTAAAAAAAATTGCAGAGCTTCAGAAAGAAAGTATTGATGAAATATCCGAAAAGCGCACAAAACGCCATGATGAAATAATTACAGACCTGCTATATTCGACAAATAATCTTGGAATGAATGCAAAGAGCTTAGAAGATATCAACATGTATCTGGCTGACTTTGGCGAATACTTATTTGTAACCCGTATTAAAACAAAACATAACGATAGCCCACAGGTTGTTTTTGGAACTATCATAGAGAAAAAAGAAAAGAGTTTGACAATTGAAGATAAATTAGTCAGCTACACTCACATTATTTTAAGAAGCCCCAAAACAAATGCAGCAGCCTTACTTCCCGTTTGTTACGATGCTGAACAGAGAGTCATTGTACACGATTTAAGCGGTTATATGGCGATAGGTGATGGAGCATGGTCATTGCTAGACACGCCTGACATATTATTGAAAGAAAAAGGGAGTTTTGATGAACTTTTCTACAAAGAATTTATAAAACCAGACTTTCTGGAACTTTATGAAAGAACAAGCAAACTAGCAAGAGGCAAAGATGAGTTTATAAATATCGTAGCAAATCAGTTTATAGAAGACAACATATGGGAGGCAGTCTATCACTTCATAATAGATGAATCAGAAAGGGGCACCGGTGATAAGACAAAAGATTTGTGTGCAATTGGATTTAGGTTGCATCATGGAACACTGGGGCCTGCTGCATTTATGCCCTTATTTTATTTTTATGCTTTTGAGAAAGATGATGGAATAGCCACAAGAGAAGTTGCAATTGATGCCCTTAACATGGTCTCTTCATACTTAAGGACAGAGCAAAATCTGAGAAACAGATTTCAAAATATAATCTCCATTAACAAAGATTATAAAGACGTGCATCCAGATATACCTGAAAATTTGATAGACTTGTCAAAACTTAAACCAAGCGAAATCAGGGAGATCGGAAGGGCGATGTATAGCTTAAAAAAATGAAAAAGACAATATCGGCGGTGGTTGCAGTTGTATTGTTACTCTGGCTGGTTAGTTTAAGTAATGTTATCGGGACTGATAAAATAATTATTCGATATGATGCAGCTATTGGGTTTACTGGAGGCAGGGGATGGACTTATATGGAAGGTTATTATAAATGGAGTTCTGACGGAAAATGGTTGTACAGTAAAGATAACAAAGAGTATTCAGATAGTACTACATTAAAATACTTAGATTTCAAAGAAGGAGTTCAAAAACTAGTGGATACATCTGACGCAGGTACATATAGCAATAATGACAACATAAAATATAGTACTGATGGCGGTACGGGATGGTCTGAATGGGAATCCTATAAAAAAGGAGATGTTAGGTTGGCTAATTTTTTACAGCCCACTTATCAGGCAGCTTCAGAATCGATAAACGAAAAATCAGATATACAAACACAAGTAGCGCCAGAGGCAGTAATAGTAAAAACAACAACACTGATATCAGAAGCAGACTTTAAAAAATCAAACCATGATTCAGGTTTAACTGATGAGCAATTAAGTGCTGCTTATAAAAACGTGTACATACCTGGTTTGACAACTACTGAAGGCGCAACAGCGAAATCACCAACTTATGATGTCAAAGAAGTTAAAGATAATGCTAATAAAGTTATTGGCTACATGATAGTAGGGGGCGATACAACAGTTTATGCTACACAAATAGCTGCAAAAGAGAGGTCAACTATTCTAAACGCAGAAGCTAAAAAAACTGAAAACATTAATACATTTACGGCTGGTCATGTTGGGGCTTCTGACGCAGGTTATGTTTCTTCAGATGGAGTAACGCCTGTAATGAAAACAACTGATGGAAACTATTGGCAATATGATGGCAGTAACTGGAATCCAGTTGCAAATGATGGAACAGTTATAAAAGTCACAAAATATGGAACCGCCACAACAGTAACAGAAAACTACAAATTTAATGATAAAGACAAGAGTTTCACAGCAGGGTCTGTTGTTATAATGACCTGGGAAGGCAGTAGTATGGTCATGGCTACTATGACTCCTGGTGTTTATAGCAGTCTTGGAGTAAATACGGCGGCGGGCGATATCGTAACAGCTACTGGTACTGATACATTAAGCGTAATAAATAAAGACGGAACTAATTTAAGAACAGCAACTATAACCCATGGCGGTCAAACTGATGAGAAATCAACAGTTACGTTTATGGCCAGCGATGGAACAACGCCAATAAGGCGAGTGACAACAGACAATTCAAATGCAAATAGTCATATTTCAATAACAGAAATATTCGAGACCCGCTATTATGATGCTCAAGGCAATTCAATCAGCGTTGATGATTACAATAAATTAAAAACTCAAAAAGAAAAAGATAAATATCCTGATAAGAAAACAACCCACACATCACATACAGGGACAATTACAGATGTCGCAGGCAAAGAAATCGGAAAAATAAATTATGACTATTCTTATTATACTGAAGATGGTGTTGAAACTGCTGCAATGATAAGTTATACGAAATATGCCGATATATATGCAGATACATCTAACCTTATATTCAGCGGAGCTCCTGGAACGCAGTATTTTTATGTTAGCGGAGCAAATTTGAATAATATTGATTTGAATGGTGTTGTTGATACTACAGGAAGAGTTAGCACTATCCCGTCAGGTGTTGCTGTTGTAACTTTTGAAAATGGAAAAGCCACGGACTGTAAAGGCAATTGTGGGGATGATAAAAAGAAAGCCGAAATAATGGCAGAAGCAGATACAGCTCAAAATCAGAGAGCAGTGCGCGACTTCTTTGGCCGCCTTGACTTTGCTCTCACAAAATTCTCCGGGTTGTCGGGATTCTCATCATTGATCTGGGGTGATGATCAGCTGAATGAATGGAGAGAGAATGTTGACAAGCTCTTTGCAAGCGCCTATCTAGGCACAGAATACTGGACAAGCGAGATATGCAAGTCAAGCATTGAATCAGTTCCGTCAAATGTTGCAATGGTTGAAACTGCACCGGGAGTTTTCCAGGCAGCAGCTACAGTATCCGCAGAAAGGTCTCCTGCTGTTCCTTTTGAAAATGCAACAATAAACATAACGCAGAATGCATTCCAGTACTTATATAAAATATCCGCTTATGTCAAGGCAGTTGAAGATGATACAAAGTTCAACATTTATGTCAGCAGCTCGAATTTTAACAAGCCAATCTTTAACGAAACAAAATCCCTTAATGAAGGCGAATCATTCTCTCTAACCGGAGACGCAATAATCACAAAGTACAGCTTTAGTTATTATGATACAATCTGCATTGTCTTTGAATCAGGCGATATCTCCAATACATGCAACGCAATACCCGAATCAAGCGGAGTAGTGCTTACAGGTGCAGAAACAGGCACAACAACCACTGGCGGCACAACAACTTCCTGGGAAGATTGGTAAACATAATTTCATATAGTTCTGATTTAAAGTAAAACAAAACATTTAAATAGTATATCATATTTCAACTAAAAGGTGGAAATGTAATATGAAAAAAACAGAGATTGCCTTAAGAGAGATGAAAAGCAAGATTATACTAAGAAGAGATTTAGACAGCCTTGCCGATAAGTACGGGTTTAACAGGCTCTCTTTAAGAAAACTTTTGCTGAACAAAGGCTACCTGGCAACTATCTTCAGGGGGATATACTACCTTAAAAGCTATGAAGAAAAAAAGCTCAATGGAATCGGATACTCTCCGTATGAATTATTGTCAGCAGGGTTGAAGCTTAAGGGAGTAAAATGGTATTTTGGGCTGAATTCAGCATTAAAATTCCTGAATCTTACACATGAAGTCTTTCCAGTAAACTATGTTATCAATGACAAGTTTAACAGGCTCAAGCCTATGAAAATTGCCGGCACAAGCTTTCTTTTCATTAAAGTAAAGCCCTCCCTTTTTTTTGGGCTTAAAAGGATAAAAACTTCAAATAAGCTTTTTTTAAATTACAGCGATCTGGAAAAAACATTATTGGACTTCATTTACTTAAAAAGGGGCATTGACCTGAAGGAATATAAATTCAGCAAGCAAATATTTTTAAAATATCTGCCCAGATACGGCAGATTATTGGAAATTAAGTAAAAAATTTCCTATTTATAACTTAATTTCCAATATGCCAAAAAAGTTGAAAATGAGAAATTTTCAACTTTTTTCAGTACAACAGAAAAGAGGGCGAATCAGATTTTACAATGGAAATAAGCAAAACTAAGCTGAGGGAATTTCTGCTGTTTATCAGCGAGAAGGCAAGAACAGCCTCTCTTGAGCTTATTGAAAAGGATTTTTACCTGAATGTGCTTTTATCAAAATTAAATCTTGAGGAGTACATTTTCAAAGGGGGAACCTGCCTGGCAAAAATCTATTTTGATTATTTCAGATTTTCGGAAGATTTGGATTTTACGTTTGCAAATCAAAAATTATTGGAGAACAAATCTACAAACCAGATAAAGAAACTTTGCAAGGAGAAGATAAATGATCTTGGAAAACAGCTTGAAGCTATTGGCTTAAATTTTGTTTTTGATAAGGCTGACCGAAAATATGTGGAGATAGGGAGCAATAACAAGCTTGTTACATTTAAAGTCTGGTACGAGTCGGTTTTTACAGGCGCCTTTTCTTTCATAAAGCTGCAAATTAACTTTCTGGAAAAAATTAAGTTTGAAGTAAAATCAAGGGAAACGCTCTCCCTGATAAAAGAGAGCCTAAGAAGCGAGGAAAAGATTTACTTTCAGGAGCTTATTGTTTTTTATGAAAAAAGGGAGCTTCTTGCTTATGATATCAAAGAAATTGCAGCAGAAAAGATACGCTCTTTAGTTACAAGAAAAGCCAAAAAATCAAGAGATGCCATTGATCTTTTTTTTATTTATCAAAGATTCAAGATAAAACCGGAAGATTTGGCAGAAGAGGCAAAAGAAAAAATAGCTTTCGCAACCAAATATTATGGAAAATACAAGGAGAGCCTCATACTAATCAGGGAAAAAACCGGCAATATTGATTTTTCTTATGATGAAGTAAAGCACTTAATAGTTCAGGAATTGAAAAAAGAAGAGTTTGAAGATTTTGCAGCAAGGCTCAGGCTATTTTTGCAAAAATTCCTTAAAGAAATCGAAATGGAGCTATAAATATAAAAAATCCCTTAAACATCTTCCTGGGAAGATTGGTAAATTATACACTCTATCGATTACTTTTATACCTTTCACCAAAAAGCGAAAGCTCACTCATACTGTTAGTTTCTATATAGTAACTTTAAGTTACTATGATCTAACTTAAATATCTTTCTTATAAAATCGAAAGATTTATAAATAAAGACTTTTTAATTTAAATCGTGAAAAAGATCGAATTCGTATACAGGGAAATGTTGTACCAGTTTATGGAAAAGAAAAAGTACAATTTTACGCAGTCCGAACTATCAAAAAATTTGATGATCTCATTAAGCACAGTAAATCTTGCCTTAAAGCCGCTGGTAAAGATGAATTCAGTAGATATCCGGCTAAGAGGTTTTCGTATTATTGATTTAAAAAAGATTTTATATTATTGGGCAAGTATACGGAATTTCGAAAAAGATATAATATATAAAACACGGGTCAACAAGCCCGTTACCCAAATAGAATCTGAGATGCCCAACAATATTGTATATGGTGCATATTCTGCCTATAAGTTTAAATTCAAGGATGTCCCTGCTGATTATTCAGAAGTTTATGTTTATGGCGATGAAGAAATTGAAAAAAGATTTCCAAAAAACATCAACAGCCCCAACTTATTTGTGTTAAAAAAAGACAACGCCATAGATAAATATGGCAAAAGCTCAACAACAGCCCAGTTATTTGCTGATTTGTGGAATTTAAAAGAATGGTATGCGAAGGAGTTTTTAAAAGCCCTGGAGAAGCGGTTAAATGGAATTCTGGAATAGCTTATTGACGGAAAAGAGCTGGAACATTCTTGTTGAATTAAATAAAAAGCCATTCAAATTTATAGTCATTGGCGGCTGGGCTGCTTATCTATGGACAAGGCTGCATAAATCAAAAGACCTCGATATAGCATTAACAGATTTGAAGCAATTGGAATACCTGAAGGAAAATTATAATCTGAAAAAGAATGACAATCTTAAAAAATATGAAATAAGCTTTGAAGAGATTGATGTTGATATTTATGCCCCTTTTTTCTCAAAATTGGCGATTCCTGTGGAAGATATTAAGAGCTATTCCACAAAAGTAGAGAACTTTAATGTTGTAATTCCTGAAGTTTTGCTTATACTGAAGCAAGGCGCAGAAATTGACAGGGAAAAATCAGTTAAGGGCGGAAAAGACAGGATCGACATCATGACTTTATTGTGTTTTACAGATGTGAATTTTAAAAAATACTTTGAGCTGCTCAAAAAATACAAAATAGAACATTTTAAATACAGATTAATTGAAATAATAAGAAATTTTAAAGACATGCAATATCTTGAGCTAAACCCGAGGCAGCTAAAGCTTAAAAAGAGCAAGATTTTAGATGAATTAAAAAGAAATTAAAATGCCAAAAACAACAAAAAAGACAGAAAGCTGGTTAAGGAAATTACTCCGCTCTTTTATTCCGAAGCCGCGCTTTATGCTTATAATGGTTCTCGACTTTATTCTCCTGTTCCTGCTGGCCAATGCAGCCTATCTTCTTATGTACGGAATAGACAAGGCGGCATTGGAAGTCAAAAAAAACAATATAGATGATCTCGCAACAACATCATTGACCCAATTAGAAGCAACAACAAATGCGATGCAGTCATTCTTCCAGTCGCTGTATTTGTATGCTTTTTTATTCGCTTTGTTTGCATTTTTCATGGTTGTAATTTTCCAGAGCATTGTTTACACTGTTTTATTAGGCAAAAAGCCAGATTTAAAATACCTTATAAGCTTCTTTTTGGCAAATATTATATGGATTCCTGCGCTTTTGCTCTTGTTTTTTGCAATTTTTAAATTGTTCAGGGAAAGCATAATGATCGGCCTATTTCTGCTGGCATTCCTATTAGCAATCTACTTCACAAATATCCTGTACATATTGCTCGCAAAAAGAGGAAAAGTATTTAAATCAATAAAAACAGCATTGCAGTTAGGTGTGGAAGAGCTTTATATTTTCATAGCCCCGCTTATATTGGGGATAGTGGCTTACGCTTCAAACTCCATAGCCTTGCTGGGCATTCCGGCAGCATCAATAATCGCGGCAATAGTGATTTTGTACTGCCTTGCCTGGTTCAGAAGCTATACAGCAATGGTGCTTGATGGTGCTTAAAAAAAGAGGATAGATGAAAAGAGCGCAGATAACAGTTTTCATGATAGTTGCACTAGTAATTGTGGTATTTGCCGCCACTCTTATCTCCATATTTGCCCAGAAAACAATGTTCTTTCCAAGCAAAGTAATTCCGCCTTACATTTCGCCAATCCGCAATTACATAGATTCCTGCATCAATGTTGTCAGCCAGGATGCAATTGCAAGACTGGGCCAGCAGGGCGGCTATGTTGCATTGCCAAATTCAATAAAAAACAACCCTGCGAAGAACATAGTCTTCTTCGGCCCCTACAAAGTGCCGTATTGGTATTATGATGCTGCTTCGCATATTCCTCCAGAAAAGCAGATGGAGCAGCAGATAAGCGACTATGTTGAGGAGAATATTAATGGCTGCATACAGGATTTGGATTTATTCAGGCAGGATTTTGATATTGAAACAGTAAAGCAGCCAACTGCGCAGACAAAGATCGCCGAAAATGACGTTGTGATCAATGTTGATTACAGGCTCAAGATCAAAAATGCAAGAACAGGAGAAGAGACCAAATTAAAGGATTTTTCTGCGCACTCTAACGTTAAGCTGAAAAAGATTTATGAGCTGGCAAAAAAAATCCTTGATGCAGAAAACAAGAACGGCTTACTGGAAAACATGACTATTGGCTTGATTGCAATGAACCCGAAAACGCCGTTGACAGGGATGGACTTCAGATGCGACCAGCTTATATGGAATATTCTGGATGTGAGAACAGAGCTGCAAAGGATGCTCTACTATACTGCTCCGCTTATAAGAATAAAAAATACAGATTATGTTCCTTTTTCAGCGCCAGAGTCAGTGTATGAGGAATATGACGCTTATTACGACGAGCTTCAGAAAAAAGCAGCAAATATAAAATATCTGCCAGAAGAAAAAGGGCTTTTCAGCGTTACAGAATTTCCAGATGCTTCATCAGAATTAAGCAGCGTTAAAGCGCCTTCTGCCCCCTTGCCTGAAGATGCATATGATTATTTCCATTATTTCTGGGATGCAAAAACCCAGCCAAGCGAGTTGAAAGTTGGCTTCAGATACCAGCCAATATGGGGCATTGACTTGGATGTCAGGCCTTCCAAAGACGGCTTGCTTAAGTCAAACACAGGGAAAACATCGCAGAAATTCCTCAGCTTCATGTGCGTTAATATTTATCATTTCACTTATGATGTCTCTTATCCAGTTGAAGCAATAATATCAGATGATGCTGCGTTCAATGGCAATGGATTCTCATTCCATTTTGCAATTCCAGTCATAGTAAAAAGCAATGAAGCAAGAAGAACAACTGAAATTGCGCCTGCAGAATTCAATCCTCCAATAGAAGACGCAGCATATTGCAGCCAGCGCGGAACAGATCTGGTTGAAATAAAAGCAACCGGAAAAAGAGAAGGGCTTTCAAATATGGAATTAAAAGATGCCAATATATCCTTCACATGCGGAAGATACAGATGCAATCTGGGGCAGACAAAGCAAGCATATGGGAGCTATCAGCTTATAACAACCCTTCCTTCATTCTGCAAATTTGGCAACATAGAAGCAGAAAAAGCAGGCTATTTGAAAGCAATAAAGCAGTTCGAACAAAGCCCATTCGCAATAGAGCTTAAAGCGCTTAAATCGCTTGACTTTGAAATCATAAAGCGAAAAACAACAGCGCCTGCATCAGAATTGCAGCTTGCAGATGATGAGTCAGTTACAATATATCTGTCGCTAGAGGATGGAAGCTATAATTTATATAGGACATATCCCTTTGCCGGCGCAATGCCCGAGTCTGACAAAAAGATCGATCTTCTTGATGAAGGTGCATCTTATAATTTATTCCTTATTTTAACAAAAGGCGAGAAGATGATCGGCGGCTATAAGGGAACATGGACAGTCAGCGAGCTTGACTTGGAAGGCAAGACAAAAATCAAGTTCAATGTAATTGAAAAGGTTCCAATGCCTGTAACTAATGACGATCAGATAAATTTAATAGGCGACTTGGAGAAGCCAGAATATCAAACGCAGCTGGTGCCTGTATTGAAATGAAAGCAAACAAAAAAGAAATCATTGCGCTGTTTTTAATAGCCTTAATGATGTTCCTTCCAGCCTATTCTGCAAATGCATTGACAATATCAAACATCAGGGTGAAAAACCTCACTTCAAGCTCAGCTGATATTTTATGGGATACAGATGCTGCTGCAGACTCTATGGTTAAATATGGCAATTATTCCTACAGGGAATTCTCAGTTTCAGATGCTGCTCTTGTAACAGAGCATGCTGTAACATTGCCTGCTTTGCTGCCTGATTCAAAATATTACTACAGCATAACATCAGCAGCTGGAAGCGACAGCGCAACAAAAGGCGGGGACAATTATTATTTCTATACCAATGTAGGTGATATCGTTGCGCCTGTTATATCGGCTATTTTAGTTTCAACAACAGAGAAAACTGCGACAATAAGCTGGACAACAAGCGAAGCTTCGACTTCAAAGATATATTATGGCGGAACAACTGGCCTTGGCTCTGAAGTAAGCGCAGGCGGAATGCTTACTCAGCATAATGTGCAATTGACAGATTTGACAAATAATACGCAATACTTCTATGTTGCAAATTCATGCGATGCCTATAATAACTGCGCGAACTCATCTCTGCTCAGCTTTGTCGCACAGTCTGCTGACACAACTCCGCCTTTCATCAATGCTACAATCCCTGCACTGCATGGATCTTCGCAGATTGACATAGGCGGAAGTACAGAAGCATATACAACTGTGCAGCTCTATCAGAATGATGCGCTGAAAAGAGCCCTGACAACTGATTACAATGGAACATTCTTGTTCCCTGCTGTTGTGCTTGATCCTGCTGTTTCGCCGAACAAAATAAGGCTGCATGCAAAAGATGCTGCAGGAAATGAGAATGATGCAAGCTATAACATAACTGTTGATTTAACTTACCCTTTCCTGGACATAGCGCCAATTCCTCAGGTTTCTCCGGTACAGACATTAAAGGTTAACGGCACAGTTGACAAGAATTCAACAATAAAATTCTATGTCAGCCCAGAAAGCTTTGACACAACCCCGCCGCCTGCTGTGGAAAATCTTTCACAAAGCATTGTAACTGCCAGTTCTATAAAGATCGCATGGAATACTGTTAATGTAACTGACTTGAGCAAATATGCTGTTTACAGGTCAGATGTTGGGAGAATAGCAACAACGTTCTCAAATTATTTCTTAGATATTCTTGTCAGCACAAACAAAACATACACATACCAAGCCAGCGCAGTTGATGCTTCGGGGAATGAAGGCCAGAAGTCAGCAATGATTTATATTACAACTTTGGCTGGCGGCAGCACAATAACTCAGCTTCCTACTGTGGTTGAGTTGGATATCATAACGCCGCAAACCATGCTGAACAATGTGCTCGGCAATTTTTCAACTGGCCTTGCTTTGCAGAATGGCCGCAACAGGATAAAGATTGAGGCAATTGACAATATCGGGCATACGACAACTTATGAGAATGCAACTTTGTTTGATCCTAACCCCCCTGTAATAGTTGAAAATAACCTTGGATCATTAAGCCCGTCTTACATCCCCGATGTTACGATAAGAGGAAAGGTGAACAAAAATGCAACTGTTTATGTTTACCTTAACTATGATGATGGATCATCCCCTTCATATGAAAAAGCGACAGAATCAGACGGAACTTTCAGCGTTGATATCAGCCTGACAAAAGAAGGCACATTAAATGAGTATGAAACAACAGGCATAGCCGGAACGCCATCAACAGGATTAAGCGGAGAATACTCGCCTGCTTATATAAACAAGATAAAATTAACTGCAAAGGATTCTGTTGGAAGGGAAAGCTCACCAGTAATGGGTGATATAAAATACACGCAGTGCGGATTTGGGGCATGGTGGCAGGTAAACATAAGCGAAGCAACCCCTGATATGCTTACTCCAAAACTGATGCTTATTGGAATGTCGCAGATTGGGATAACTTCGCAGATAGGGTGGCAGGGCGGCTATCAGAATGGAAATATAATAGCCAACCCGACTGTGGAAATAATGCCGTTAAGCGCAGAGCAGAAGGAAAAATATGATGAAGACTGGCTGCAGAGTTCGCAGGCGATATGGAGCAGCGACAAAAGAACAGGCTACGTTATTCTCAAAATAAAAAGGCTTGATTCGATAATAAAAGCCAACACATCGCTTCAGAAAGAAAATAATTTAAGCGACCATAGAAAAGACGAATGCCCTGTTCCTGGTCTTGGCTGCATTAAGATCCCTTTGCTGCTCACAATAAGGTTTTACGATCCTAATTTGCCTGGCTACAGCATCTCACCGGGAGTTGGGGGAACGCAGGGAGCTTTAACTCAGACGCAGACATTAACCCAAAAGCAGTGCTGGGACGTGATTGTCAATATTGACAGAAGAGCGCCTTCAGACAAGATTCCAAAGGCATTTTTAACTTCATCTGTTGAACTGCTGAATACAACAATAGAATTGATAGATATGATACTGAAGCCATTAAATCAGGTCAAGACATGGGTGTTTTACGGCTGCATGGGATCCTGGGCATATTCCTTTTTTAACTGGTTCAATGAAAAGTGGAACTGCGAGTATTCAGGAGGCTTAGGAACAATACTTGGCGGCATTATTGGCGCTAATGAGATGAAAAAAGTTGCAGAACAAGGGCAGTGCGATCAGGCATTTGATCCCGCCAAAGAGCAAGATAAGAATCAGGCTTGTAAATCCTGCAGCGATGCAATACAAAGAAGAATGGGCTGGGAGCAGACAATGCATTTGATCTGCGACAGGATCTTCTGCCCTGCTGCGCCTACGTTGCAGAATTATGTTGAGGGAAAAGTTAAAGAGGGCAAAGATATATTTGGTGCTACAGATTTAGGTACAAAAGAAACCATAAGCAGCGCAGCCAACCTTGTTAAATCAAATTCCGACTGCGGGCTTGTTAAAAGTGCTGTTGGCAAAGACACAGTAAAAACAATATATGATAATTATATTGATCAACAGAATCAACAAGCTTGCAAAGGGCTTCATCCTTATGATCCAAAATGCTGCGGCTTTGAATACATGCGCGAATGGGATTCTGCATGCGGAGCTTATCCTAAGTTCGGGTTTAATGAAATAGAAGAATCATATTGCTTAGTTCATCCGGAAGATACAAAGGTCTGCACAACTCCGAGAAAGATCTTTAATTCTGTAGCAGGATTCTGCGATCCGCAAGGAAAACCAAAAGAAGAATTTGTAAAGGGACTTAGGACTTATAAAGAATTAGGGCCACAAGATACAAAAGACACAGAAGCACTTGGAAAAGAGATATTCTACAGAATAACGGAAAAAACAGATAGCAGTGGAAAGACAACAGATGTTGTTGTTGAAAGAGGTTATTATAACACAAAGTACGTTACTGCACAACAAGGAGCAGTTCAAGTAGGACAGCCGAGCAAGGTCACGCAGGATGTAGAATTTAAGCCCTTAAGGCCTGTCAATGAAATCAAAGATGTTGATGTAATAGACAAAAACAATCTACAATCTTCCTACAATGCCCAATTAACAAAATTCAAAAAAGATTATGTATTTGTTGCTGCAGAAACCAGGCAAATTCCTGGTGTAGCTGGAAACGGCGATATTAACAAAGATGCACAAGAAGTTTTTGACAAGATTTTATCGGCCATTGGCACAACAGACAAGAAATACATTGTTGATCCGACCTCTGGCTTGTTAAGGTCAATTCAATGCGTTTGCCTGCCGGGGATCACGAGCTATCTGTCGCTTTACAGATCCATGATGGATGCCATAAGGACATGCTTCAACACAATCTTATTGACAGGAGACGGAAATCCAGGAGTGTGCCAGGCTGTATTGACGCAGTATGTGTGCGATCTTATCTATGATGTTATAAAATGCTTTACAAAGAAGTACAGCAACGGATTTGGAAAAAGGATTGAAGGCGGCATTGGCGGATTTTTAGGAGCATTGACATCTGCAGGAACAGCTGTCCAGAAGTCAGTCTCTGGCAGATACGGCGGCTCAACAATATGGCGCACAATGTTTGCTGAAAGAAAATTGGTGCATGCCATTTGCTTATTTGCATTTACAGGAGACTGGAATCTTGATGTGAATACTTTGCTGAATGAAAACATATCTGTTAATATACAGAGCCAGCCGATATTGTATCCATGCACAAGAAGATTTGTTTCCTATAATCCTGTAAGCAACCCATCTGGATTAACAACATGGAGCTATCATCTTGGAATCGGATTGGTTGCAGGCTCCCCTTTAACATACAGGGTTTATCTGAAATGCTCAAGCGGCTATACTTGCGATACAAATGATTTCGAAGGAGGAAAGTGCGACTGCGTAAGCGCAGAGCAGACTATGGGTGTTGCTGCAGAAGGCGGCACAGGAGTGCTTAAAGCAGGCCAGATACTCGACAGCGATACCTATGTTCCATTAACAGAATCAAAAGTAAGGTATGATACTGCTGTCCTTGAATGGGCATGGACTGACAACACAGGGGCAAAGAGAACAGACAAGCAGGAATGCAGTATAACGCAGGAAGGCGGAAAGCCGCCAGTATTCTGCAGCTTTGACATAGGAACAGGAAGCTATCTGTGCAGATTAAGCATCGGCCAAAACACAGGAGAGGCGTATTTTAACCCAGCTCCTTCTGCAAGGGCAGAGCCTTTCAAAAAAGATGAAAATCTTAGAATATCAGTCAATATAGCGCAGCAATTGCCTAGAGATGCTTCAGAGCGCAAAAGCGAATATTGCAGTGATGGCTTAAAATACTGTTCTTATACAAAACAACTGAGATGGACTGTAACAAACCAGAATGGTGTTGTGATTTCAGAAATGAGCAGCGGCACTGCAGCATCAAACCAACCCCCGCAGCTGCTTTATGAAAGCAAAGAGCATCAATTTACATTGCCTGATGTTATGATAACGAAAGAGATGTTTGAAAGAACAAGCACGCCGACTTCAACAACGAAAACATGCGAGAATGTTGGTGTGCCTACAGGAGTCACATATTCAAATTCAATATCTGTTAAGTCTATGACCTGTGATGATACTTTCGAATTGATTTACCATACAGGAAAAAATGATAATGAAAAATTCGAATACAAAATCGGCACATACCTTTCAACCCCTACTGCAATTTTCACACCATCATCAAAAACTACAAATAAATGCACTTACGAAAAAAGCTCAAATAAAGTAACTTGCGGCAATAATGTGATAAATATAAACTCGGAACCAACTAATGACGCATCAACTGTATTTTATTCTCATATTCAAACAAGCCAGACTACCACAAGCACTTTCACGTGCGACAACAAAGAGCAGACATGGAATGCTGTATTTGCATTATATGATTATAAAAAAGACGATACAACGGGGCAATATGTTCCTTCCGAGCAAAAAACAACATATAATGGAGCAATTCAAGAAAAATCATTGAATTTCAAAGTGATATGCAATCCTTCTGCTCAAGGGACTGCTTCAACAACAGGGCCAACAATAATAAACTCATTCACAGTAGATGACAAGACAGGAACAATTTTAGTAAAGAAAAATGACGCAAAAAATGCCAAGATAACAACAACAGAAGATTCTGCTTCAGCTTATATGTCAGTAAAAGGTCCAATATCCGACTCGTTACAATTAGAACAAAGCTCATCAATATCAAAAAAAGAATGGAGCGCTAAAACCCTTCTCTGGGTGCCTGTACTGGCAGGAAAATATACGTTGCAAGGCCATGTTATTGGTGGATCCTTAAATAATCCCTACACTTCTCAAAATACAATCACAGCTTATGTCTGGGAAAAAGAATGCAGTGATAAGAGCAATCCTGCTAAAAAAGGAGTTTGCCTTTCAACTGAAAGTAGCGGAGTATGTCCTGCTTCATTTACGCAATTAACTGACTTAGCCGATAATGGTAAATGCGATTCTGGCCAAACCTGCTGCCAACAAACTTCTTAAACCATGAAATATCACAAAATTTTTAACAAAAAATTATGTAAACTAAAATTAACACATATAAACCGAAGTTAACAATGACCCTCACAACCATCTTAACAAGAAGCTTTAAAGCAACATTTCAAGCCATAAGAAAGAATATCCCCTTATTCATTCTCTCGGTTTTTCTTGATCTTTTATTTTTGCTCTCTTCTTTTGCTGCGCTTGGATTTGCAGTTAAAAAGATATTCGACTCGCTGAAAATACTCCTTCCGATACTGAACCAGTACTCTGCAATTGCCCAGCAGATCTCGGTCAATCCAGGATCTGTCATTCAGCCTGATTTCTCTACCCAAAATGCACTGGTGAATCAGAATTTGAATGCAATTATGCAGTCGGCTTTTATTTTTGCTTTATTTTTATTTACCGCATGGTGCATCCTGCAGTCAATAAGCTGGCTTATTGCGAATAAAATGCTGAAGATCAAGGCAAGATTTTTTAATTTTTTTATGAAGTTTTCTTTAATCAGCTTTATTTTATTCTTGGCTGCCTCTTTGATTTTGATAGTGTCTTTTGATTCCATACGCCGCAGCATGACATCAATAATGGCGGTTCCGCAGAATACAACCCTCATTATTTCCTTGATTGTTTTTTTAGCAGTTTTTTATTTTATAATCATTGCTTATTCGCTTATTCAAAAATACGGATTGCTGGAATTATTCCAAAAAATATTTATAATCAGCATTAAAAGAATAAAATACGCTTTTTCCGCTTATTTTATTTTAATCTTTATTGGTTTTTTAGTTTTTTTGATCTTGAGCTATTCTTTTACAATAGGTTATTTATTGGCACTTATCCTGTTTTTAATAGTATTTTTGCCTTATTTGACAGTATCGAGGATTTTTTCGATTAGAATAATGAATGAAATGGAAAAAGAAAAATAATCTGGCTGCTGCTAGTGAGCATTCCCGTCTTTTGCGTTTTCTTTCTTTGTTATTTTTTCATAGCCGTATTTTTGAAGTTGTTCTCCGGCTCCTTTTATTAAGGCCTCATAATGCGCTTCTAATTCGTGTGCACGTTTTTTAAGATAGTGTTCCCTTGGCTTAAAACCTGCTTCTTTAAATTTAGGCTTTAGGTGTTTTGTTAAATCGAGTACATCGTATTGCTTTATCAGCCCCTCAGTAGCGCTGTCATTCAAGTAGCTTGCATAAAGCTTTTTACTATTCTCGGCTAAACCTTTTAATGCTTCTATTGCTTCTAATTTTGTTTTTCCTACAAATTGTTTAATGAACTCCTTACTTAGTGGGTTCACAATCCCTTCTCTTGTTGGGTGATATTGACTGAATAAGCTTCCTTTCATATCCCTGATATCTTCTTCAGAAAGGCCTTCTTTCTTTGCTTGCTCTAGCGTATCTTTAAACTTCTCACCCATGGCTCTTTCCAAGAATTTATCAACATAAACTTCCAGAATGGCTCTGATATCGCCTTCTTTTTTCAACTTTGAAGAATCTTCTTCAAGCATCGTGTCCAATTTCTTATAAGCCTCTTCATATGCACCAGGAAATGACTTTCTATCAGATGGCTTGCCCATAACTACATATTCGGCATGCTGTGCAAAAAGCAGATCATATTGTTTTTCTGGAGCGTGAAATTCTTCAAATTTCTTGATTCTTTCTTTGAATGGCTTATTAACAACACCCTGGATATTCGCAATGATATCATCAACAGTTTTTGCTTTCTTAGCCATTTTTCATCACCTTTTATCATTATTTTTAAATTTAATTAATACCATTCCTAAGTCATCACTTCTATATATATGTTTTGTTTTTTATGCAGATAAAATTATGAAAATCCCAAAATCAATAAAACCACAATATTTATAAACATTACCCGATTATTTCGTGATTAAGGGTGGAACTTTTAATGGCAAAGAAAGAATATAAGGAAAATAAAAAAAATTCTGAAGAAAAGCAAAAATCAGACAATGAGCTGGCATTAAAGATCCCTGAAAACCTGCCGAAAGAAGCCCAGGAAAAGATAAAGGAAATAAAGGAAAAGATTGACAAATTCCAGAAAGAAATTCTTAAAAAGTTTGATAAATACATAATGGGGATTGCATTGCTGCCTCCGCAGAGGAAAGGCGAGGAAAAGCCTGCTCAGCCGCAGCCTGGAGAAGAAATCGATCCAGAAGAAAAAACCAGCGAAAAGCAGGAAGAGAAAAAAGAAGGCGGTGAAAAAATAAATGTTCTCGTTTTAGTTGATGATTCTGACAGCCAGAAGATGTCGAAGCAGGAATTGGCATCAAAACTTTCAGCAATAATAACAAAAATGGCTGAGGATGTCGACAAGTCTTTGGCTCCTGAAATAGTGATTCTGTCAGAGCTATGGCAGAGCTGCTATGACGCGAAATATGATCTGCTGCAGTTGATTGCAATGTCTGCCCCTGTTTATGACCTTGGAATGCTTTCGGCAATAAAAATAGCTGAAATCCATAAATCAATGGTGCTGAAAAAATTCGAGCGCTACATTGTTTCATATGTTCTGGCAGGCTCATTAGTGCAGGGAAGGGCAACAAAAACATCTGATATTGATGTCTGGGTTGTAATTGATGACACTGATGTAAAGCGCATGACAAGGGCTGAGCTTAAAGACAAATTAAGGGCTATAATAATTGGCATGGGAATCGAGGCAGGCGATATAACTGGAGTTAAAAACAAGCTGAACATCCAGGTTTATATTCTGACAGACTTTTGGGACAGCTTGAAAGAGGCAAATCCAATAATATTTACTCTGCTTAGAGACGGCGTTCCATTCTATGACAGGGGCATCTTTATGCCGTGGAAGCAATTATTGAAAATGGGCAAGATAAAGCCAAGCGCAGAGGCAATTGATATGTTCATGTCATCAGGCGAAGAAATGCTGAAAAGGGTGCATTTCAGGCTGCAGGATCTGGGAATGGAAGACATTTATTATGCAATACTCACTCCGAGCCAGGCCGCGCTGATGCTTTTTGGCGTTCCGCCTCCAACTCCGAAGGAAACTCCTGCATTGATGAAGGAAATCTTTGTTGACAAGGAAAAAATGCTTGAAGAGAAGTATATTAAACTTTTAGAAAAGAACATTCAGGTAAGAAAAGAGCTTGAGCATGGCACAAAAAAATCACTCACAGGAAAAGAGCTTGACGAGCTGCTGACAAATGCAGAAGACTATCTTAAAAGAATAAAAAAGCTGTTCGGCCAGATAGAAAAGATAAAGGAAGAAGAGGATATGGTTCGCATTTATGATACAACCGTAACAATGATAAGGGACATTTTAAAATTAGAGGGTGTTGAAAAAGTTGCGGATGTTGAAATTGTCAGCATGTTTGAGGACAAGCTTATAGCTGAAGGGAAGATTCCTGCAAAATTTTTAAGAATACTGAATGAAATAATAAAAGCAAAGAAAGATTATGATGAAAAGAAGCTGTCAAAAGTGGAAGTGGAAAAGGTAAAGAAAGATTCTGCTTCCTTCATAAAATTCCTGATCGAATACATCCAGAGAAAGCGCGGCCTGGAAATAGAAAAAGCAAGGGTTAGGGTGAAGCATGGGACAAAGTTCGGAGAAGTTCTGCTGCTTGAAAAAGAGGCGTATGTTATTCACGACATAGATGCCGAACAAAAAGAAATTACAAAAGCAGCTATAAACAAAGATGGCAGCTTAGGCGCAGCAAAAGAGTCTTCAATCGAAGAAATGGAAAAAGCCCTTGTGAATGAGAAAATTCCTCAGCGCGTTTTTATAAAAGAGCCATTATTTGAAAGCCTTAAGTCCTTTTTCGGAAAGGATGTCGAAGTTATGGTGAACTATTGAAGGTGAACTAAATGAAAACCGGCTTTAAAGTCTGCGATGCAATGACGGAAAACCCGATTACAATCAGTTCCGGAGCAAGCCTGCAGGATTGCGCTAAAATAATGGATGAAAAGCATGTTGGCGCTTTGCTAATCAAAAAAAATGAAGAGCTGCAGGGCATAATAACAGAGCAGGATATTGTAAGAAAAGCTGTTGCGAAAGGCATAGACGCATCTAAATCAAAAGTCGGAGCATATATGGAAACAGACATGACATCAATAAGCCCCGAGGCAGATATTTTTGATGCATTAATTAAAATGAGGGACTTGAATATAAGGCATTTGCCTGTTATTGACGGCAAGAAATTCATAGGGTTGCTGACATTGAAAGACATACTCAAGATAGAGCCGCAGCTGTTTGATCTGCTGGTTGAAAAATTTGAATTAAGGGAGGAGGAAAGAAAGCCATTAAGCAAGCGAAAGCCGTCAGAAGGCATCTGCCAGATATGCGGCAAATACGCTGATAAAGTCACTAATCTTGACGGCGTCCTGATGTGCATGGATTGTAAGGAAGAGAGTTAAATGAAAATATTCTGCGATAATATAACAAATCTTGCATTTCCTGAAGAATGCGATAGAGTTTTTATTTGCGGTCATAAGATTCTTGGTGATGTTTTAGCTGAAGGTTCAAAGGTTAATGGCGATATTTATATGAATGAAGTAAAAGTTGGTGGAATTGTTATGATGGCTGGCTTAAATGCCAAAGGTCTTTACTTGAGCAAAGCCAAAGTCAATGGAGCTTTTGAGCTTTCATCTTCAAATGTCTGTGAAGTAGAGATGTTCAAATTATATGTTAAAAAGAGTGTTAATATAAACGGCGCCAGGATTAGTGGTGGGCTCAAGATGTATGGGTTAAGGGCCAAGAATGTTTATGCGAGAGAATTAGTGGTGGGGTGTGACATTAATATGGGGGAGTTAGAAGTCAAAAGTCTTGATATGAGAGGGCTTAGTGCAAATAAGGGAATTTATGCAGGAAGAACGAACATTAAAGAGTTTTATTTGTCAACGAAGGAGGGAGTTATTATTCAGTATCTTTGTCTTGATGAGGCAAAGATTTCAAATTTCATTTCAACTTTCACACCAGATGAGCCTCAGATTATTCTGGTGAAAGAATTCAGCAAAGCAAATGCAAGGCTTCCAAAAAGCCTAGAAGAAGCTCTTGAAAAAGGAGTTGAATTGGCAAAGAATCAGCTTGAAAAAACAAATGTTGCTCAAGTAGGTTAAGCGGCGCATTAAATAAGTTAGGGTTAAGTCAACTCTTGTGAGTTGACTCCATTTCTATTGAAATGGTAAAAAAATAAATTAAAGAAACAATTAGCTCCCTCTAGTGCTTGGAAACTG
>JACPBO010000002.1 GCA_016180285.1 Candidatus Woesearchaeota archaeon | reverse complement strand
GTTTCAGTCAGCATTTCTACATGGGGACAATTTGTCCCTAGGTAGCTTCCAAGCTCTTCATCTCTTTTACGCAGTTTTTTCAGATAATCGGTAGGATTAGCACTATCTGTTAAAGCTTGGACTATATCAACTAGAGAATACTGCCATTCATCTTTAAACCAAGTTCTTCGAATTTTCTTGCTCTGAAATACAACTAATGCTTTATCTGAGGGATTCATTTTATTTTGTCACCATCGTCTTTAACTAAGGATATCCATTTAATATTATCTCCAACTTTATAGCTATGCCCGCAGTAAACGCATTTCTTGATCTTCTTTGTAAGAATTCCATCCTTATTTTGGTATTTCATTTCCTGCCTGCATTTGGGGCATTTTAAGAGAAGCATCATTCTTCCTCTTTGCTATTTTCTTTGCTCGGATCATCTTTTGTTTCTTCTGAATCTTCTTCCCCAGATTCGTCTTGTTCTTCTTCGCTGGCTTCTTCAGCTGACTCTTCTTCGGTTTCTGTTTCCTTTTGCTCTTCTTCTGCTTTCTCCTCTTCTTCAGGCTCATCAACAACTTCTAATTCGCCGAGCTTCTCTTTATCCTCTTCAATCCTTGGCTCTTCAAAAACTTCGAGCTTGTCAAGCTTTTCGATCTCCTCTTCGGCTTCTTTTCTCTTTTTTTCAGTTTCGTCTTTTTCCTGCTTTATTTTCTCGATGTTTTTCTGCTTTGCTTCTTCAATATCTTTTTCCTTCTGCTCAATAGCTTCTTCAATCTGCTTAAAGTCAGAAAACTTCTCTTTCAGGTCTTTTTCAGGAAGGTCAAAATACTGGAAGAATTTTTCTGTTAGTTTCAATTTAAAAGTCCTGCCGAATTTCTCTTTTACAACATATCCTGCTTCTTCCAATAGCTTGATGTCTTCGTATGCCTTGTTTGTCCTTATCTTTATGACATCAGCCTGCACAACAGGATACTTGAATGCTATAACTGCAAGTGTTTCCATGCAGCTTTTGCTCAATTCTGTTTCTGTAACAATGTTTTTTACAAGATCAAGATATTTCTCCCTTACAGTTAGCTTCCAGCTATTGCCTTCCTCAACAAGCATCAAAGGCGATTCCTTTTCTTCATACTCTGCCTGAAGGACTATAAGCTGCTCTCTTACAAACTCCGGGTTAGAATGGCATAATTTCGCTATCTCTTCAACTTCCATCTTCCTTCCAGATGAGAATAATAATGCTTCAACCTCTTTTTTGTCCATTTTGCCTTTTTTATCTGACTGCCGTGTATTTGTCCCCTTCTTTTTTTATTTTGTTCTCTTCTTTTTCAAACGTATCCAGGAATTTTGTCAGGTCTTCAGGCTTTAGTCCTGTAATTTTTGATAATTCATCTGATGTCTTGTTTCCCTGCCTTACTGAAAGCAGGACTAGATTCCTCAGCAAAGTATAAGCATTATGGGTGAGATTCATGTTTTCCTGCAGCACAGTTTTCAGCTTCAGATCAATTGTATGAAGCCTTGCCTGCAGGTCATTCAAGAACGCCATGACATCTCTTGTGACATAAGAAATTTTTTCAGGGGCGATTATCTCCACACTTGAAGGCATGTAATCAAAACAGAAAAATGTAAGCGCTTCTATGCTTCTGAAAAGCATCTCAAGCTCTACAAACTCCGCAAACATGCCTTCCTTGTCTTCCGGCTCCGAATATTCTTCTTTTATAAGGACTATGTCTTTATCGCCTTTTAACTTCTCAATATAATGCTTCATAGTCTGATCCAAATGCTCCTTTGGCTTTCCAAGCATTTCAACGATCAGCCTTGTATGAAGCCAGCCTTCAGCAACTTTTTTATTGATTTCTTTGTTATCCATCAAACCTTCCTCCATATGAGCATTATGACAAACAGGCCAAATGCGCTTACAATGAAATATTTGACTAATTTCTTTGCTTTCACTGTTGTTGATTCGTAAACATCTGCATTCAAAACAACGCTGCCTGTTACTTTATTTATGCTGTCAAATTCAAGTCCATTATTAAAGCTTTCGGAATCGAATTCCGCTTGCGTTTTGCCTGCAGATTCTCCTTCACTTTTAAGGAATACTGCCTTTTTTCCGGCATATTCCTGGTTGAAAATGAGCTCTACTGCCTTTGAAACAGATTTTAATGATTTTCTTGCTGAGGAATTCAGTTTAACCATCAATTTGTAATCACCAGGATCAATATTTTCATCTTCAACAACAACTGGCAGGTAAATCTGCATAGACTCATTTTTACTTAAAGCCAAATGCTTTCTGTTTTGCATCGGATTCGTTATGCTTTTCCTTCCTTTGAAAATATAAGCCCATGCATAAAGCTCCTTTTCGTCATCAGCTGTGTTTGCTGCCGTAATATTTATAATAAATTCCTTGCCGAACTCGATCATGGTTGGCGAGGCAATATTAAATCTTACCTTGTCATAAACAAAGCTTGTTATTGGAGTCTCGCTTTCCTGCTCAATATTCAAAGGAGTCTGGCTGCCCGTATCAGAGCTTGAGCTGTATCTTGTTACAGTCTGGCACAGGCTGCTTGTTGTTCCTTCGACATAAACTGTTTCCCTGTCGCTGGCATTTAACCCCTCAACAACTAAATTGTAATTTCCATCTGAGATTGCGCCATTGCAATTGGCCTCAATCTGGACGGGCATTGTAATTGTATGATTCTGGTAATTTCCATAAATATTTGTGCTTGTTGTCTTGCTGATTTTTTCTCCGCCGCTTTCGAGCCATGCCTGAACGCTTGTCTTTGTTGAATTCCCCTTGTAAATAATGACTTTGAATCTTAAGGAATCTCCAAATTTCGCCTTATTGTCAGTTCCAAGATAAACTTCATCTATCTGTATGACTGAGTTGTCAGTCCTGTTTGTTCCCCTTACAACAACCATTTTTTCAGAATAATCATCTGCGCTGTTTGTGTCATTGCATGCAACATATGCAATCCTGTTTTTTATGAAGAAAGCCTGGTCAAGCTCGTCAATGCTCGGGCTCCATGTCTTTTGGTTTGTGTTTGTTGTATTTGTCCTGCTGCCAATCTGTGTTCCGAATAAATCTTCTTTCCAGTATTCAATTTTATAAGGGAATGTTTTGTCATTCAAGTTATTACTAAAGGCAATTGACTCGTTTGTCAAGTAAATTGTTTTATCAGATGTCAAATTTATTGAAATGTTGCAGGGAGTTGAGCGTGTATCAATGACTGTGAAGTTTTTGCATGCAAAATCATTTGATGGATTTGTGTCATTGATGGTTGAATTGGTTATTCTGCCGCAAATTGTGTAATTCCCTGTCAGATTCATTGTTAATTCGCCTGTATTCGCGTATGCACTGCAGCCGATGTCTGTTCTCGTTGTTGTATTTTCAAAAACCAATGAGTTTGACGCATTTGTGATATTAAAATAAAAAGTAACATTGTCTTTTGCAGAGCAGTCTGCCTTATTCAGGATTTCAAATTTAAACAAATTATCATACAAAACATCGATGTTTATTATGTCGCTCAGATAAACGCTCATGCTTACATCGAGTGTTGCATTGGTCTGGTTTGTCTGCACAGAAATATTGTTTATTGCGCCGGGTGTTGCAATGCATTCCTGCCATGTGCCATTAAAAATACACAGGGTTTTATTATTGCCAGCTGCGCCAAGGGAAACATTGTAAGTCATATTGAAAACAACATCCAAGGTCTTATTTTTCAGCAACAGCTCTTCTCCTGAATTGCTCAGATCAAACGATGAATCAAGCAATGTTGAGTTAAAATCAAAGTAATCTGTTAAAAATGTAGCTGCATCATCTGCGATAACTGCATATTCGCTTGCATTTAATATGTAGCTTCCATTATTCAGAGTCAGACTATGATCTGTTCCTCCTTCCCTAAACTTCCATCCGCTCAGATTGACTGCTTCACTTCCATTGTTGTAAATATCGATCCATTCATGATTAGAGTCAGAACCGGGATAATCGTACATTATTTCGTTGACTACAATTTCTGCTCTTATTGTTTTTATTAAAAATAAAAGAACAGCTAAGAACAAGAAAATCCTTATTCCCAAACGCCAGGTATCTTTTCTTTGCAGTCTGCGCATTTTCCCTTCACTAAGTTGTTGCTCAAAACACTGAAGAATCCTGTTCTCTTTATTAAAAGCTTTCTGCATTTCGGGCAGTATGTGTTGTTGTATTCGTTTGCTACATTGCCGACATAAACGTAATTCAATCCTATTTTCTTAGCAACATCATGCGCTTTTTTCAGTATTTCAGCTGATGTAGCTGGCTTACCTGTTAATTTGTATGTCGGGTAGAATGCTGTAAAATGCAGCGGAACATTAATGCCGAGATTTTCTTTGATCCAAATGCACATTTTCTCTATTTTTTTAAGGTCATCATTTAAAGTCGGGATTATTAGATTTGTAATTTCGATCCAAGTCCCTGCTTTCTGCATTAGCTTTAATGCTTCCAAAACAGGCTTTAATTTTGCATCAGCTATTTTTTTGTAAAATTCTTCTGTAAATCCCTTAATATCAACATTCGCCGCATCAATATATTTGTACAGTTCTTTTAACGGTTCAGGATTTATATATCCGTTTGTAACCATTACATTTTTCAATCCTTTTTTCCTTGCAAGTTTTGCTGTATCGAGAACATATTCATAGAATATTGAAGGCTCGTTATATGTGTAAGATATTGATTTGCAGCCTGAGTTGATAGCTTGCCTTACAACATCTTCGGGCTCCAAAATTGTTGTCGGCACTTCGCCTGCATTTGCCTGGCTTGTTGTCCAGTTCTGGCAATGAGAACAATGAAGATTGCATCCTGTTGTGCCTATTGAAAATGATGTACTGCCTGGAAGAAAATGGTACAATGGCTTTTTTTCAATCGGATCGACTGAAACTGCGCAAGGCTCTGCATATACCAATGAAAATAGTTTGCCGCCAATGTTTTTCCTTACTCTGCAGTCTCCGATCTCGCCTGGCTTTATTGTGCAGAACCTGGGGCAGAGCTGGCACTGAATAAGGTTTTCTTTCAGTTTTTTATAGTAAAGGGCTTGTTTCATAAAACCAGGACAGGATAATGACTATTAAAATGTTTTGTTAAAAATTAGATAAAACAAATCCGCAACGAGAATAAAATCCTTCATTCATTCCTGAACGCAATAAAAAATTAATTTTAGCATCAATGCCCTTTACAGGCAATCCCCTTATTTTGTAATCTTCCTTTATTTTTCCGTAGCAGTCCAATAAAGCATCGTAAGCATCTGCACAAGTTGGATCGGCAGAAATTGCAGCAGTATATTTTCCCGCCGCCGCAATTAGATTTCCTTGAATCTCAAATTCTGAGCCTTCTGTTATCAGGCGATCTGCAATTGCGTATTCTTTAATCGCTTCTTCAATCACCTTTAATCTCCTCCAATATCTTCTCTGCAGCCTCAACTTTGTTCTCAGCACCAGTTATTGGCCTCCCGATCACAATATAATCTGCGCCTTGCTCAATCGCTTCTTTAGGTGTTGTGACTCTTTTCTGATCCTGGCTGGCTGCCCATAAAGGCCTTACCCCGGGAGTTACAACCAAGAAATCACTGCCGCATGCTGCTCTTATTGCCTTGATCTCCTGCGGAGAAGCTATTACGCCATCTAATCCTGCTTTCTGAGCTAATTTTGCCAGATGAACAACCTGCTCTTCGACTGTGCCATTGATTCTTAACTCGTTGTTTAATGCAGTTTGATCAATGCTAGTCAATACAGTTACGCCTAAGATAAATGGTTTTTTAATCCCAAGCTCTGCTGATTTTCTCTTTACTGCTTCTGCTGCATCATACATCATCTTATACCCGCCTGAAGCATGGACATTGATCATATAAACTCCCAGCTTTGCGGCTGCTTCTGCTGCTTTTGCAACAGTATTTGGAATATCGTGATATTTCAGATCAAGGAATACTTTGCCGCCAATTTTATTTATTTTTTTTACAATTTCCGGGCCTGTTGATGTAAAAAGCTCTTTGCCGACTTTGTAAACTCCGACATGATCTTTCAGCTCTGAAACCAATGCTTCTGCTTTTTCAACGCTGTCGACATCTAAAGCAAGGATTATTCTGTTTTTTGGATCCATTTTATTTCCTCAATTTCAATTCTGAAACGCCATACTGCTTAAAACCTTCTTCAACATGCGCAATAATTTCTGGACTGGGCTTGTAAGACTTAACAGCCAAAGGCAGCATTTGAAATGCATCACTCATCGCATAATAAGGAACATTGATTTCTTTTAATTTTTCTTCTACGCTTAACCCATCGTCCCTTTTTTCCATCCTGTTGACAAGACCGACTGCTGCAACAACATTTACTTTTGCCTCTCTTAATGCAGCTATTGCATCTATCAGGGATCCGCCGGTTGTTGTAACATCTTCCAGGACAACAACATTCTGGCCTTCTTTAATCGGGCCAATGTAATATTTATCTTTTGGATCGCCATGCTCCTTTGGCTTTCCCCGGCCAATAATCAGGGGGTAATTTTTGTTTTTCAATAAGCGGGCTCTTTTGTAATTCAGGATCAATGCAAACTTTGTAGCGCCTTCAGGAAC
Source organism: Candidatus Woesearchaeota archaeon (assembly GCA_016180285.1). Taxonomy (NCBI): domain Archaea; kingdom Nanobdellati; phylum Candidatus Woesearchaeota; species Candidatus Woesearchaeota archaeon. The sequence continues at coordinate 90,556 of JACPBO010000002.1, read as the reverse complement.
CCCATAAAAATAATCCGGATTTAGAGCTTTTTCATTTGAAAATGAATGTATAAAATCTATCAGCTCATCCATAACTCCGGCATAATCAAGCAGATTTCTGCAGTTTGCATACCAATATGACAATCTCCCTGATTTCAATGTTATCGGCTGCTCAAAAAATCCGACAACCTTCTGCTGTATCAAAAACTTATTGAACTTCTTTTGGTTGAATGCCTTCATTTTCTATCGCCTCTTCATCTGTTTCTTCAGCTTCTATTTCCCCGCTTTCTGTTTTAAAAGGGTTCTTCACAATATAGCTTATTTCCTTCGCTTTAATGTCATTTATCTTTCCATTTTCAAAGACAATGTTTCCATTGACAATCGTCATCATAGGCCAGCCTTTCAGCTTCCAGCCATTGAAAGGCGACCATTTGCATTTTGTAAATAAATTTTCATTCTTGACTTCTTTTTCAAGAATTGGGTCAACAACAACCAGATCTGCGTCATAACCTTCCTTAATAACCCCTTTGTTTCTTATCTGGAATATTTTAGCCGGATTCTCGCAGCACAACTGGACTAATTTTTCCACTTCTAATTTTTTGTTTAAAACTGCATTAAAAAGCAAAGGCAGCATTGTCTCGACTCCTGGAATGCCATTGGGAAAATTCTCTTTTTGCTTTTCCTCGATTGTATGAGAGGCATGATCAGAGCCAATTGCATCTACTCTGTTTTTTTCAATTGCAAGCCACAATGCTTCCTGGTCTTTTTTTGCCTTTAGAGTGGGCTTCATTTTGAAGAATGAATTTTTATCATCTTCCTCGCTTAAAAAAAGATGATGCGGAGTAACTTCAACAAAAGTTTTGTTTTTTATTTTGTTTTTTTTAAGCATATTAAGCTCATTTTCAGTGGAAATGTGGCAGAGATATAGCTTATTTTTTGTGTCTTTGATCAAATTTATTGCTTTCAGAACATTTTCGCCTTCTGCATGGCATGCAATCATTTTATGGTTTTTGAAAATAAAATTCAGTGCTTCATCATTATTTATCAGAAGATTGCCTGTTGTCGCATTCATATAGACTTTGACAGAAGCGGCATCGCTGTCTTTTAATTTTCTGATTTCATCCATATCTTCAACAGCTGATCCAAAATGAAAGCCGTAATTCACAATTGATTTCTCAGCCAATATTCTTTTTTCATTGAGCAGCTCTATTGTAGTTGTCGGCGGGATCGTATTAGGCATATCAATTATTGTTGTAACTCCGCCTGCAGCAGCTGCGCAGCTTCCTGTAAAAAAATCTTCTTTGTGCGTCAATCCAGGCTCTCTAAAATGGACGTGCCCGTCAATAAGCCCGGGCAATATAACCTTTCCAGCTGCATCGATAAATCTTGAGGTTGTTATTGCCTTCTCATCTGTTATGGCTTTTATTTTTCCATCAGCGACAAGGATATTCTTTTTTTCCAGTTTTCCATCAACAAAAACATCTGCGTTTGCAATGAACAGGCTCATAATTTCACCTTTTTTCCGCTTGCATCTCTTCTATAATTTCCGAATTCTTTCATATTTAAAGCTTCCTCTCCTTTTATAATTGGTCCGTCTGTGCAGACTCTGAAGCCAGAATCATCCATGCAGCACTGGCCGCAAATCCCAAAGCCGCATTTCATATACCGCTCCAAGCTTAGCTCGCAATAAATTTTTTTATCTTTGCACATCTCTGCAACTTTTTTCATCATCTTTTCAGGGCCGCAGCTGTAAACTGCAGCAATGTGGTTTTTTTCAAGAAAGTCCTTTAACAAGTCTGTTGCAAATCCCTTTACGCCAAAGCTGCCATCATCTGTTGTAACGAATGTTTTTATATTGCTTTTCTTCATTCTTTCCAAAAATAATAAAGCATCTTTTGTTCTTGCGCCTATGACGAAATTTACATTTATTTTATTTTTTAGCGCTTCATCAGCTAAAAAAGCCAGTGGCCCGCAGCCGCATCCGCCGCCAACCAAAACAATGTTTTTGCCTTTCAGATTAAATGGATTTCCATATGGCCCGCGGATTCCTACAAGATCGCCTTCTTTTAAGCCGCATATCTTATCTGTAAATGGGCCGATGCAGGCAACAGTTACTGCAAATCTTTTATCATCTTGGTAAGAGATCGAAAATGGCTTTTCATCAAATCCAGGGATCCACAAGTTAATGAACTGCCCTGGCTTGGAATCCAGCTTGTGATCAAAAATAAAGGTTTTTATTTTACTAACTTCATTAACGATTTTTTTTATCGGCAAAACAATTGGCTGTTCAAGTTTCATTTTAAATTTATTTATGCGCTCTCCCTGTTATTTCTTTTAAATTGCTGTAACCGTTTTCTTTCATGAATTCTTCAATCTCACTGCATACTTTTTTGAAAACATCAATTCCGCGGTAATAAACAGCCGATCCCATGCCGACAGCAGTTGCGCCTGCCATGAGCATTTCAATTGCATCTCTTCCATTCATTATTCCGCCAGTCCCGATTATTGGGATTTTTACTGTTTCATAAATGTCATAAACGCATCTTACAGCTATTGGCCTTAGCGCATTGCCTGAAACGCCTCCCATTTTATTATGAAGAATTGGCTTTGCTGCCTTAATGTCTATCACCATTCCGGGGCCTGCTGTATTTACTGCAGTTATTCCATCTGCTCCTGCCTCTTCAACTGCTTTTGCTATTTCTTTTATATTTGAAACATTAGGGGATAATTTGACAAAAACAGGTGTTTTTGTGTTGTTTTTCACGATTTCAGCCACGCTTGCGGCAACCTTTGCATCTGCTGCAAATGGCTTACCAAACTCTGCCTCAACATTTGGGCACGAGATATTTACTTCGATCAAATCTGGCTTTGACTCTGAAATTCTTTTTGCAGCTTCACCGAAGTCTAATGTTTTAGAAGCAAATATAGATGCTATAATTGGCGTTTTTGATCTTCTTTTGAATTCCTTCACTTCTTCAATGCCGTTTTCAATTCCAGGGCTTGACAAGCCGACTGCGTTTATCATCCCTGCTTCAAATGTAACTATCACGGGATTATTGTGGCCTTTTCTCTCTTCCAATGAAATTGATTTTGTTGTGACAGCGCCGGCTCCGTTGTTTGCAGCATTAATTAAAGAAGAAGCTGTTACACCCAAAATGCCTGAAGCAAGGATTGCAGGATTTTCTAATCTGATTCCGCAGAGTTTTGTTGTTAAAATATCTATCCCCCAATAAAGCATGAAAAGGGCAAATATAAAAGCTTTATGGGTAGTTTTTAACTTCTATGTAGTGGTATAAAACGAAAGATTTATAAATAGTATGTCGTTTCAATAACAAAGGAACGTAATATATGGGGATAAATTAAAATGAAAAGGCAAATTAAAAATGAATTGTATATCGCAAAGTTATTGATAATGAAAGAAGTAAATCCCTATATAATTGATAATAAAAATGAAAACGGGAAGTGTTTTGCAGATTATTGTGAAGGAGAGAGAGTTTTTTCAGTTGTGCTTCCCATCACAGAATCTTCTTCTCCTTTAGACCATCAGAAGAAGACCAGCGGTATAAAAGCAGGCAGGGTAACGCCCTTTTTTAGAAATATAAGGGACCTTCTCGTATATATGCGCTATAATGCTCCTGAAAATTATATAAGATGTGGTCTTAAATTACCAGATGAACTTGATGGTGTAGAGGGTTATGTCGAGCCCATGTTTATAGACAAAAGGGGCAATCCACAAGTAAATAGAAGATTCTCTTGCGAGGTTGTAACATATCATGAATTGAATCATAATCAAAAAAATATAGCCAAAGATGGTCTTTGTGTGATAGTTAATCATGGACTACGCAATAACGAGATAAAAGAAATGTTACATAATCGTTCATTGTAAGAGCTTCATTTTAAAACAATATCATTGCTTGCCATTGCCCGCTCGCAGTAATGGCACCTTATCTTTAAAGGTTTTTGATTTGCAACATGAAACTTTGTTTTTATCTCCTCGTGGTTTGTTATGCAGTTTGGGTTGAAGCATTTCACAAACCCCTCAATTGTTTTCGGTATGGTTAATTTGTTTTTTTCAACAACCTTGAAATCTTTTATTATGCTGAGAGTTGCTGCCGGGGCCACTAAGGCTATTTTATTCACTTCCTCTTCGCCAAGGAATTTTCCCCCTATTTTTATGATCCCCTTTTTGCCAATCTTCTTGCTGTCAAGGTTTGCTGCAACAGATATTATTTCCTTGACGCTGTTGAGCTTTAGGATCTCTACAACCTTGAAAGTCACATCTGAGGGGATATGATCTATAACAGTGCCTTCCCTTATTGCGCTCACCTTTAATTGTTTCATTTTAATTTCCCCAAGACTAAGCTCAACAATGCCTGCCTTATTGGGATTCCATTTGCGGCCTGCTCAAAATAATACGCATATTTTGTGCTGTCAACATCTGTGCTTATTTCATTCACTCTTGGCAATGGATGCAAAATCTTAAGGTTTGATTTGACACTCTTTAACATATCTTTTGTTATGATGTAGACATTCCTGACTTTTTCGTATTCTGCCAGATCAGGGAACCTTTCCTTTTGTATCCTTGTTGAATATAAAATGTCTGCATTTTTGATAACTTCTTCAATCTGCGTATGCTCTGAATACTCGACATTCTTCTTATCCAGCTCTTCAAGTATATAAGATGGCATTCTAAGCTGCTCTGGTGAAATGAAAAATAATCTGCAGTTAAAATGCGATAATGCCATTGCTAAGGAATGCGTTGTCCTGCCGTATTTAAGGTCGCCAACCATTGCTATGTTCAGATTAGAAATATGCCCTTGAATCTTCTTTATTGTATAAAGATCAAGCAAAGTCTGAGTTGGATGCTGGTTTGCTCCATCGCCGGCGTTAATTACAGGAACATCTGAAACATCAGAAGCTACTCTTGCGCTTCCTTCCAAAGGGTGCCTCATAACAATAACATCTGCATAGCGCTCAACAATCTTGATTGTATCTGACAATGTTTCGCCTTTCTTGACAGAGCTGACAGAAGGGTCTGCAAAGCCAACTACTTTTCCACCAAGCTTAGACATTGCGGATTCAAAGCTGAGCCTTGTCCTTGTCGAAGGCTCAAAAAAAAGTGCTGCAAGAACCTTTCCATTCAGCAGATTTGGCTTCGGCCTTGACTCAAGGCTTTTTGCAACTTCAAGTATATGTATGATCTCTGCCTTAGAAAGTTCATTGATTGATATTATGTCTTTTCCCTTGAAGCTCATTAAAAAAGTAAGGGAATTACGCCAGTTTAAAAGTATTGTTGTGATGCTTTAGATATTTTAGATTATTGCTACTGGAGAATAGAAAGGCATTTAAAGTTCCGAGCCACTTTTATTTTAAAATGGGAGATGATGCAATTCATGATAAATGCGGAGTTGGGCTTCTTAAATTGCTAAAAGACGCATCTTATTATGAAGAAAACTATTTGATAAAAACCCTAGTCTCTATGCTGGTAAAATCGGAGAATCGCGGCAAGGATTCCGGCGGCGTAACTATCGTAAATCCTGATGCAGCACCATGCAGCGAGTGGATGTACACCATAGTCTCTGAAGGTTCCACCATCGATTTAAAAAAAATTCTGGATTCTGAAGAATATGATGCTTGCAAAGACGGCAAAGCAGCAATAGTTCATAGAAGGTACACGACTGCCGCAACAACATGCGGAGTAAATGCACAACCAATGGGAAGAGACCACCCAAGGCCGACGAAAAGGCTCGCTATAGCCTGGAATGGAAACTTTTCAAATAACCAAGAGCACATCAAAAGAATCTTGGACTTAGGCCACAGGTTAAAAACAAATTCAGATACAGAAAGAATATTGTCTGACTTGGTTTTTGGATTGAAAGAAGAACACGATAGACTAGAAAAATCTGGTGAGAGCTTTAATGGGTTAGATATTGCGGGCATTGTCTCAAAAGCAAGCTTTAATTGGGATGGTGCTTTTACCCTGGAGGGCATATTAGGCAACGGCGATGTTTTTATAGCCACTGATCCGCATAACATAAGGCCTGCATGCTATGCTGTAACGGACAAGATAATCGCTGCTGCTTCTGAAAGCGTAGCACTTACATCTGCCTGCGGCATTTCGCCAGAAGAAATTAACTTTTTGGGGCCAGCAGAGATTCTTGTAATCAGGAACAACGGCAGATATGAAATAAAGCAATACGCTGAGCCAAAGAAAAAAGCGCATTGCATGTTTGAATTTATTTATTTTTCAAGGCCAAATTCATTTATTTGGGGCAAGGAAGTTTATCAGGTAAGAAAGAATTTTGGCAGGCCGCTGGCAGGACAGATTTATGAAAAGGTCAAAGATCATGATGCCAACGATATCGTTGTGATTTCCGTGCCAAACACTGCAAGGCCCGCTGCCAAAGGCGTTGTTGATGAGCTGGAAAATCTGTTTGGAAAAAAAATCAATTATGAAGAAGGGCTGATAAAAGACGATGCAATTGGGCGAACATTCATTGAAGATGAAACAACAAGGGAAGACTCAGTAAAAATGAAATTTGATCCTGTATACAGCGTATTGAGAGATAAAGTTGTTGTTGTTATTGAAGATTCTTCTGTTAGAGGAACGACTCTTGAAACAACAGTCATAGTGCGCATTAAATCGGCTAAACCAAAGGCAATTCATATTGGTTTGTCTTGCCCGCAGCCAAGGCATCCCTGCTGCTATGGCATAGATATGTCTACTTATTCAAAGTATATTGCATTTGAGGCTGCAATTGAGTTGCTCAATGAAAATGGATCAGGCAACAAACTAGAAGAGCTTTATCAAGAAGCTAAAAAACAGGCAGGCAATGAAAGGCCGAAGAATCTAGTAAACCACATTTACAATCTTTTCCCTGTTGAATTGATTTCAGAGAGGATCGCTAAAAGGCTCGGTGTTTCTTCGGTGACGTATCAAACAATAGATGGATTAGTTGAAGCCGTTGGTTTAGGAGATAATCTGTGTTTGGCATGTTTAAATGGAGATTACCCGACAGACGGCGGAGCAAGGGCCGCAAATCAGGGCTTTATTGATTACATGGAAGGAAAAAAGAAAAGGTCTCATGAATAATGTCACTATTCTAGAATACTAATAAAGATTAATAAAGCCATCAGATTACTTTTCCATTCAAAGGTGGTGTTATGGTGTTTTTTAAGTTTGGAAAGAAAAAAGAGCAATTTCCTTCGTTTTCAGATCTTGACATTCCGCCGCCTCCATTGCCTTCTGAAGCTGACATTCCGCAGCCGATTGCAGAGGAAGATCATCCTCCTTCAGAGCTTCCTGAGATAAAGCCGAGTGAATTTGAAAATATGCCGCATTTTGAAGAATTTCCTGAGCTTCCTCCAATTGAATCTGTGCCTGAAGAGAAAGAGCCTGAGCTGACATTAGCGCAGAAAGAGGAAATGCGGGGGGAGCTGGAAGCCAAAGAAATAACACAACCAATATTTGTGAAATCCTCGCAGTTTAAAAATGTTCTTTTTGAAATAAACTCGATAAGGGAAAAATTAAAGGAATCTGAGACTATATTGTCTGATCTGGAGGATATAAAAGAAGACCGCGAGTCGCAATTTAAAAAATGGAATTCCCAGCTCGAGGATATTCAAAAAAAGCTTATGTTGATGGACAAAACACTGTTCAAAGGAGGATAAAATGCCCGGAATGCCTGTTTATGTAAAAATTGATGAATACAAAGACGTGCTGGACCTGCTAAAGATAATAAGAGCAAGGCTTGAAGAAGCAAAGGAAACTTTGAGCAGAATAAATGAGCTGAAGAACAATGAGGATTCTGAGCTTGAAGGATGGGGCAGCGACATTGATGAAGTTGAAAGAAAGATTGATTTCATAGACAGGACATTGTTTGAGCCTGAAAGGCTGTAAGATGAAAAGCGAAGAAGATCTTTTCTATATCGGAATAAAAGAGCCAGCCAGCATGAGGAGGGAGATCCTTGAAACTTCAAAGCTGATTGTCCAATTATTGCAGAGATATGAAAAATTCAGGCTGCTTAAAGCTGAAAAAACTGGGGAGATCTCGAAATTAAGGGATATTGTAAATGACATCAACAGTTTGTTCTTTAAATTAAAGGCAGAACTGCCGAAAACAAAATTAAGAAGCAAGGTTCCTGAAGAAGAAGCAGAAGAAAAACAAAAGAAAGCTAAAAAATCCAAGAAAGAAATTAAAACGCCTGCTGAAAGAGCGAAGAAAAGCAGCGTGGATGAGCTGGACGACCAGTTGAAAGAGATCGAAGCAAGGCTTGGAAATTTGAGTTAACTTTTTATATAAAGCGATTATTCTAAACTGTATGCGGAGTTGCCGGAGTGGCCAAACGGGATAGTTAGCCTAGAGCCATTGGCAAGGCTAATCCAAACTCAAGGCATTTGAGTGTTGAGTGCTCAATTGGAGTGCGATGAAAGAATCATTTGTAAGTCATCTATTGGCTTAGTGCCTACGCAGGTCCGAATCCTGCACTCCGCATTAAATTATTGGAAATTAAGTAAAAAATTTCTTATCTATAATTTAATTTCCAATATACCAAAAAAGTTGAAAATGAGAAATTTTAAACTTTTTTCAGTATAAAAATATGTGCGTATTTGGTTCTATGCAAAAAGCTTTTTGATTCTATGATAAGAAAGTTCAGAGAAATTTTTTATTATCAAATCTGCCTTGCATAATTCGGCTTTTGTGTGATATTGAGTAAGATAGCCTATGGATTTCATGCGCCCTCGCTTTGCTGCTTCAATGCCGCTAGCAGCATCTTCGATTACAACGCAGTATTTTGGCGGCACATTCAGCCTTTTAGCTGCCATCAAAAACAAATGCGGATTTGGCTTGTGTTTTGCTACATCATCTGCAGCAATGACTTCTGAAAAATAATTATCAAGCTTTAATAGTTTAAGGATTTTTTTAGCGCGCCACTTCAATGAAGATGTGGCGACGCCCATAGGAACATTGTTTTTCTTGAGCTCATTTAAAAGTTCTAACAGCCCAGGGTTGACTTTCATATTTTCTCCAATTAACTTAAGTTCTAAATTTCCGGCTTTTTTTGAAAATTTTTTTAACTCTAAGCCAATCCCGTACTTTTCTTTCCAGATTTTAAGTTGGTCTCTAAGGGAAAGTCCTAACTGCGCTTTAATTTCTTTTTCTTTAAAATGGACATCGTAGCTTTTCAATAACTCGTTAAAAGAATCCCAAATATATTTAGTAGAGTCTACTAGAACTCCATCCATATCAAATATTACCGCGCACTTCATATTGTCTAATCAGTTTTTGATGAAGTATAAAAATGTAACGTTAGCAGAAAATTTGCAACTAGAGTTTTACGAAAGCTTTAAATAAAACATCTTTCAAAATATCGCTATGAAGCCGCTTTTTGAATGGGGGGACATAACATTCGGCATAATAAGCGGAGCTTTGCTGATCGCAACAACCGGGATCTTTCTCAACATACCGAATGCTGCTTCGTTCCTGCCGATATCGCTGATTTTGTTCATAATATCTGCAATTTTGAATCTTGCCTTTAATTTCAAGGACATGCACAAAGATAAAAAAGGGTTTTTAGCTTCACTGCACGGCATTATCGACATAATCCTTTCAATTGCGTTGCTGTCTGTTGCCTTTGGCCTTGATGTGCCTTTTTCTGCAATATTTCAGGATCCAAACATAAGATTAGGAATAGGCATATTCTTCATTGCTGCAAATGTATTGTGGCTGTTTGTAGAATAATTGTTGTATGGCATTCGGCTACTGCACCAATAGATTTAAATAAGATCTATAAGTACCGAATATCATGATGAATAGATTAGTTTTATTTGATATTGACGAAACATTGCTCGATATTTCGAGAGGGCATATTTCTGCATTTTCCGAAGCTTTTAAGAAAGTGTATGGCATAGAAACAAGTATCAATATAATCCGTCATCCTGGAATGACTGACCAGCAAATAATACTTGAAGTTCTTAAGAAGAATGGATTAGACAAATCAACAATAAAATCAGGATTGAAAGAATGCGTGAAAGTAATGATTGACTCTTTTAATAAAAGCATTGGCAATGAAAAAATCGTTGTATTAGATGGCGTCTATGAATTATTAAAAGGGTTGAATAAAAATAATGTTCTGATGGGGCTTGTAACTGGTAATTTAGAACCGATTGCAAGAGGAAAATTAAAAAAGGTTAGTTTAAATCATTACTTTAAAGTTGGTGGTTTTGGCAGCGACGATATGAATAGAACAAATCTTGTCAAACTGGCAATAAAAAGAGCTGGAGAAGATTTTGGTTTTAAGTTTAATGATAACGTTTTTATTTTCGGAGATACTCCGCGAGACGTGAAAGCTGGAAAAGAAGCAAATATAAAAACAATTGGCGTTACAACAGGGAGTTATTCAAAAGAACAATTAGAAGCCGCTGGTGCTGATTTTATTTTAGAAAATTTGAAAGATATAGACAAAATTTTAGAAATAATATTATAAATGGCGCCTCCGTCAAACTCTCGCAACAGCGAGCATATATTATGCTCAATACCTTAACAGCTCTTCAAACAGCAATCCCTTTCTCTTGGTCATTTCCAGGCTGACAACTAAGTTTGTTTCTGTTTTTTCAACATCATCTGCCGGTATAAAGAACCACTGCTCTTTCTTGAATTTTATAGCCAGCCATGGCTCTGCGCCGAACAGGGTTGAAAAGTCTTTGAGGTCTTTGATCTCTTCTTCTGTGAAATATTTTTTTGTATCGTTTATCACTTTGCTTTCAATTGCTAGCTTTCTTATGCTGTTGCCTGCCAAAATGTCTGCGCTCGGGTATTTCATAGAGCCAGATCCAGCAACGCGGACAGCAGCCCATCCATTTACAGCCCAGAACTTGTGGATCAGCTCCCTTTCGGCATTTATCCCCTTGCTTTTCCTGCTCATAAGCCCATATAATTAAGAAAGATTTAAATATATTTAGTATTTTAAGGCCATTATGCCTGAAAAAAGAATTATTCCTTTGGCTGCAATGGAGAAGATCCTGAAAAATGCAGGCGCAGAAAGAGTTTCTGACAAGGCGAAGGCTGCAATGAAGGCTGTTCTGGAAGAGATCGCTGATGACATTGCGCAGCAGGCGATCAAGTTTTCAATGCATGCAGGAAGAAGGACAGTAAAGGCAGACGATATAAAGCTGGCTGCAAAATCTTAGTTGAGGGAACTTAGTTTTGAGCAAACATTTCTTCCCAGGTATCATAAACCGACCAGAATTTTTTCATCAATTCATGAGGTTCTTTAATCATTTTCTTTGCTGTTTTTGTTTGCAAGGCATTATAGAACAAATTTTCAATGTATCTGGCATCTTGGATGCTTTTATTTAGCGGTTTGTTTTTTGTTTTGATATTGCAAGTTATTTCCCTGATGATTCCTTCGGGGCCTAATGCTTGAAGTGCGTCAGCGTCAAATACGATTTTGGCTTCTATTGAAGCTTGTTTCTTTGATGTGTCTTTAAATGGCCTAAATTCAGCACATTCAACTAATTTTTTTATCATGTCCGGCTTTAGATTTATTTTATTTAAAAAAATTTTTAATTCATCTATATTGTCATGAAATTGGTGCACCATCGACCCTAGTCTGACTATTTCTAGATCTGCTTTTTCTGTTTTGGCAATAAATTCTGCGATTTTAACAGTTCTATCCATATGTTCGATATTGTGGGCAAAGTCTAGTTTCTTATACAAATCCAAACAGAATTGCGCTATTTGTCCAGTTTGTTCTTTTGTAATACCCATATTATTTTTTCGCCTTATATTAAATCTCTACTTTCATAAAATCATACGCGCACAAAACATTGTCAAAAGCTTCTTTCGCATCTTCAAACAGCTCTTCTGTTGTTTTGTATCTCTGGCTGAAATGCGTTATTATCAGTTTTTTGACGTTTGACTTGCCCGCCAATAATGCTGCCTGCTTTGCTGTAAGGTGCTTGTATTCCTGAGCTTTTTCTTCAAGTTTTGAAGTGTAAGCAGCTTCGCAGATCAGCAAATCAGCGTCTTTTGCCAGATCATAGCAGGATTTGCACAGAACAGTGTCATTTATTATTGTTATCTTCTTTCCCTTTTCAATGAATGTTGCTTCTTTTGGAGTTATTTTTTTGTTTTTGAAGATTATATTCTCTCCCTGCTGCAGCTTTCCAACTAATGGGCCCTGCGGAATGCCAAGCTTCTTTACTGCGGCAATGTCAACTTTTCTCCTGTCTTTTTCAATGAAATTAAAGCCGAATGATTTGATTTTGTGCTCTAACTCCAGGGCTTCCAGATAAAAGTCCTCATTTTCAAAGAATTTTCTTTTCTTTATCTCGCTTATTTTTAAGTCTATGTTGCAGTCAAAGACAAAAGCCTGAAACATTGCCTTAAATCGTTTTTTTGTTCCTGCTGGCCCGTAAATCTCCAGTGTTCCAGGATACCCGCTTGCGCTCAATGTCTGCAGTAAGCCCGGAAGACCAAGAACATGATCTCCGTGCCAGTGGCTTATCAGTATCTTCGTAATTCTTGTGGGCCTGATGTCTGCTATTCTCAGCTGCCTTTGCGTTCCCTCTCCGCAGTCAACTAAAATGCCTTCGTTCTTGTAAGTAAGCAGAAGCGCGCTGTGATTCCTTTCCTTGGTCGGCACCATGCAGGATGTCCCTAAAAATACGATTTCCATAAGAAATCTTTTTAAAGACTTAAATCATAAGTATTAAAATCGTAATCAAGCACATAATACCAAAAGCAAACGCAAAAATAATAATCTTCTGTTTATTCTTAGCTTTGCTTATAGCAGGATGCTCAGATCAGAAAGCGCAAGGTGAAAAGCTTCTGAAGGAACATGGTGAGACTATCAATGCTGTCGCAACTGCCAGCGACAATGCCAACGAAACTGCCATCAAGCTCAGCAATGACTATCTTGAAGCCATCAAAGACAATAACATCGACTCTAGTGAGATGGCTGTGCTGCGCAAGGAATGCGAAGACAGGCAGCTGCTAAGCGACAAGCTCAAGGAAGAAATCCTGAAGTTAAAGAATTACATTGAGAATAAACAAGCCATGCTGATGCAGGCGGGCATTGATATAGAAGATGATAAAAAACGCCTTATGCAAGCTGAAGATTCCCTTAAAAATGTTGAAAGTCATGCTAGCATATGCGGGCAGCTGTTTGGCAAGAGCGTTGAAGCTGGTGAAGGTGGCGGTGAAAATGAGGAGCTCGACATCAAAGTGGACAAAGAAACTAAAGCTTGCAAGAAAATAGGCGGGGATGACTGGACGAATTGGCAGTATGAAGTTACAGTAACTGGCGAGGCGTGGGGGCCTGTGGGCACATATTTGGAAATGATATCAACATCTGTCTCAGCCGGTGATCTCCTCCAAAGCAGCCTTGCATGCGACTCTTGGTCCAAGACAGATCTCACTTACAGATTGTCTTCCTGCTATCGCGAAGAAGGCCAGCCTTTCAAGACAAAAGTTGTTTTCACTTATTACTACAGCAGCAGCGATCTTGCCCGTCCAGAAGCCTGGCTTTCCGGCCTTTCGTTTCCTGGCGACACAGAGTGGCTGGAACGGCTTGGCGGGTATTATGCCCCAATTAACATCAGCATTAAGCACCCTGAATTTGAAGAAGGAGGCTACGATTTAGTTGTTTTCTGCGAGGAAGATGACAAGCAGCCAAAACAACCCCTGAATCCGCTTCCCTGCAGCGCTTACTGGAATAGCGAATGGAAAGGATTCTTTGATCTGAAGGATGGCCGCAGCGGTACTGTGTCTTTCAAGCTCGGGCAGCCCTCTTCAGCCTGTGGCAATATTCCTGTGACAACAGTCGACGCGTCTATCGGCGGCAAGAAACTCCAGGAACTCGGAGTCGGCATTAATCAGTTCACTTGCTCATTCGACTGCACCGATACTTTTTCAGTGTATATTAACGCGTACGGAGATGAAACAACCGGGAGCCTTTTTCTGCAAGATTCTAAAATCGCCTACGAGTTCGATAAGAACGGCAATGCAATCAGGCCAGTGGCAATTGTGGGAGCCTCAGACTATGTCTATGAAGAGGGAGAAGGGCCAATAGCGCTGCCTGTAAATCATAAAGGCAGTTTCCTTGTGAAGCGATAACTCTTTTTCAAATCGTTTCTATTAGGCAACTATGTTTTCTGAAAGTGTGTTATTGGAAATGTTGAACAAAAAAAGAAATCTTTTTAAAGGAACTGACAATAAACAAACATATGGCTGAGGAAAGCAAAGAAGATCAGAACAAGGAACGGCAAATTGAGAAAAAGCCAAGAGAAGCAGTCACAGCTATTTTTTCAAGAGAGAGGATCATCACAGAAGACAGCGATGCTAGCCGCGAACTTTACAACCAGAGCAGATATGGCGTTGTTCTCGCAAACAATAAAGTTCAGCTCTCCCTTCTTGAAGGGCTTTATTTAATGGAGAAAGGAAGGTTGAAGGTTACTGATGACCGGAACAAAGAAGTTAGTTTCGATAACTTTCTTAAAAAAGCAAAAAAAGTAGAGCCTAATTTCTGGATAAGATACTGCGTTTTCAAGGATATAAGGGACAGAGGCTACATAATAAAGACAGCATTAAAGTTCGGCGCAGATTTCCGCATTTATGACCGCGGTGTAAAGCCAGGAGAGGATCATGCAAAATGGATTGTTTATCCCGTGCATGAAGGCGAAAGCCTGACATGGTATGAGTTTGCCGCCAAGAACAGGGTTGCGCATTCCACAAAGAAAAGGCTTCTTATCGGAGTTGTGGATGACGAGGCAGATGTGAGCTATTGGGAGATTAGATGGGTAAGGCCATAAAAAAGTATATAAACTCGTAACAACTTTCTATATTCATGCCATCAGATACTCCGGATAAAGTGCTGCAGATCGTAAGAATGAGAGGCCCTTTGCTGCCGATTGTTATTTCCAAGGAGATCAATTCTAACACGCTGTTTGCTGCCGCAATACTGTCTGACTTGGCTGGAAGAAAGCTCATCAAGATCTCTAGCATTAAAGTCGGAGGCTCGCCGCTTTATTATGCTCCGGGGCAGGAATACAAATTGCAGAATTACTATAACCAGCTTAATGATAAGGAAAAAATTGCCTATGACATGCTCAAGGATAAAAAAGTGCTTGATGAAGCAATCTTAGAGCCCGTTATAAGGGTGTCATTAAAGCTGATGAAGGATTTTGCTGTTCCCGTGGCTGTCAATGAAGGAGAAGCGCAAAAAGTGTTCTGGAAATGGTATTTAACCCCGCAGAATGAGGCTGATGAATTAATAAAAAATATTCTAAATCCTGCCAGAGAAAAGCCAGAAATAAAAATTGTCAAAGAAGAAAAATCTGCTGAAGAACATGATCTTGAGCAAAAAAGAGGAGCTGTAGAAGAAAAAGCGAGGAAGATTGATCTTGAGATGAAAAAATTAGAGGAGATGAAAAGGAAGGATGTGATCCAGAGAAAATTGGAAGCTGAGAAGCTGAAAGAGCCTGAAAAAGAAACAAAGGACGAATTTTTTGAAAAAATCAAAAAATACTGCGCTGAAAAGAAGATTGAAATTCTTGAATACAAAATCATAAAGAAAAAATTAGAGCTGGATCTTGTTATAAGAGTTCCATCTGCTGTTGGAACTTTAGAATACTACTGCAAGGCAAGAGATAAGAAGAATATTAGCGAGGCTGATTTAAGCACAGCATTTATTCAGGGCCAAGTAAAAAAACTGCCTGTTTTGATATTGGCAACCGGCGACCTGAATAAAAAGGCATCTTTAATGCTGCAGAATGAGTTTAAAGGAATGAATGTCAAGAAGCTATAATTAAAATGGGCGTTGCAATAACTGAGCTGTTGGTTAAAAAAGAGATAAAAATAGGAGATCTGAAAAACAGAATTATTGCAGTTGATGCGCCTAACTGGCTTTACCAGTTTTTGACAACAATAAGGCAAAGAGATGGAACGCCTTTAATGGATTCTTCCGGCAATATAACCTCGCATCTTGTCGGGTTATTCTCAAGAACAGCTAACCTAATGGATGAGGGGCTAAAGCTTGTTTATGTTTTTGACGGGAAAGCTCCTGCACTGAAAGAAGAAGAAAGAGAAAAAAGAAAGCAGGCAAAAATTGAGGCTGAAAAAAAATACAATATTGCAGTTGAAAAGGAAGATATTGAAGAGATGAAGAAATATGCTTCCAGAACATCAAGATTGACAGGCGAGATGATCAGTGAAGCGAAAGAGCTGATCACTGCGCTTGGATTGCCTGTTGTTGATGCGCCTTCAGAAGGAGAAGCCCAGGCAGCGCACATTGCTGCAAAAGGGAATGCTTACTGCTCGGCATCGCAGGATGCAGACAGCTTATTGTTCGGAGCAACAAGGCTCGTGAGGAGCTTAAGCGTTGCCGGGAAAAGGAAGAAAACGAACAAGCTCGGTTATGTGACGATACAGCCTGAGCTGATAACGCTTGCTGAAACATTGAATGAATTGGGCATTGATAGGGAGCAGTTAATTGCTTTAGCTATGCTTATCGGAACTGATTACAACAATGGCGGAATCAAGGGAATCGGGCCGAAAAACGCATTAAAGCTTGTAAAAGAATATGGCAAGGATTTTGACAAGATGTTCAAAGATTCAAAATGGGCTGATTTCTTCAATGTTGAATGGAGAGTCATATTCGATTTGTTCAAAAACATGCCTGTAACAGATGACTATAAGCTGAAATGGAATGCTGTTGATGAAGAAAAGATAAAAGAGATTTTGGCTGAAAAGCACAATTTCTCTAAAGAGAGGGTTGAAAGCTCTTTGAAAAGCTTGATCAAGAAGAAAGAAGAAAAAAAGCAAAAGGGGTTGGGTGAGTTTCTCTAAAAAGATTTAACATTCCCCTTCACTCTTGCTGCAAGTCCATGCTCCAGTATTACTTGGTCCACAGCACCACTCTGTCTTATTGCTGCTATACATTCTTAATCTAGCCCCATATGCACCAAACTGCATCTCCTTTGCACCTGTGTATAGGTTGCCATTTGAGTAGACTGTAAGCCCACTAGACCCGCTATTAGTTACGGCACTAAAAATATGGTTGCCACTACTATCACCTTTAACTTCTAACTTAGAATTAGGTGCTGTTGTACCGATGCCGACATTGCCTGCAAAATAAGCCCCTCCTTTACCATCAATTCTTGCTAATAATGGAGTTTCTCCGCCACCATATGCTTCAAGAAACTGATTGTTATAAACATCATTCTGTGTAAGATAAAGAAGTGTCTCCCCTCCGCCTGTCTTGTCTATTTTTATGCCTCTGCCCTCAGCGCTGTTAATCTGGATGTTAGGAGAGGGGTTGCCGCCGCTGGTTATCTCGAGTCTTCCTCCTGTCGGCGCAGTCCCAATTCCAACATTGCCATTACTATCTACGTTTAGTCTAGGGACACCTGCTGTTGCAAATACAAATTGTTGCCCAGGTGCTATGTTGTTAAAATTAATTCCTGCTCCGGTTCCGTAATCACCTATTATGATGTTTTTTCCGCTGCTCGTTACAAAATCGCCTGCAACTGGAGCGGTGCTATCGACTCTTAAATACCCATTGGCGAATGTATATGCTCCTCCTGTTTTTTTTGAACATCCCGCAAAAACAACCATCATGACCAATAAAGCTAAAATTCCAAAAACAAGACTTTTTTTCATTATTTCACCTCAGTTTATCTTATTTTTATTCCGAGATACATAATATATATAAATCTTTGTTTTTTCTATACAGAAATGCCTATCTTGAAAGACTCGTTAAAAAACAAGCTGACTAAAAAACAACTAGGCTTGTTGCCGTCCTCATTCGACATAGTCGGCGACATCTTGATATTTGCTGACTTTCCTATTGAATTGAATAAAAAAGAAAGGCTAATAGGGGAAACTTTATTGAATTTGTTTAAAAACATAAAAGTCATATGCAAGAAAACAAAGAAATACTCCGGAATATACAGGACGCCAACTTTAAAGATCATGGCAGGAGAAAAAAGAAAAACAACAGAACATATGGAAAGCAGCTGCATGTTAAGGCTTGATGCTGAAAAATGCTATTTCTCGCCAAGATTAAGCAATGAAAGGCTGAGAATATCCAAGCAAGTCAGGGAAAACGAGACGATTCTGGCAATGTTCTCGGGTGTTGGGCCATATCCGGTTGTTATATCCAAAAACTCAAAGCCAAAAGAGATTTACTCGATAGAAATAAACCCGATTGCCTGCGAATACCAGCAGGAAAATATTTTATTGAACAAGACAAAAAACATAAGGCTTTTTAAAGGCGATGCTAAAAAGGTTGTTCCAGAACTAAATAAAAAATTTGACAGAATTTTAATGCCATTGCCGAAGGGGGCTGAGAATTTTCTGGATCTTGCATTATCCGCAGCAAAAAAAAGGGCAATAATCCATTTCTATGATTTTTTGAAAGAAGGCGAATTTGAGAAAGGCATTGGAAAGATCGATAAGGTTTGTAAAAAACTAAAAAGGCCTTATGAAATAATGAACATCGTCAAATGCGGGCAGTACAAGCCGAGGGAATTCAGGGTTTGCATAGATTTCGAGGCAAAATAGCAATATTTAAATATATATGGTGAGGCAATATTAAAAAGAGGTGAATAGATGATAGGATATGCTGAAGGCGTACTGCAGATCGCAAATGTCTTTTTGATAATTGTTGCTGGCATTGCAGCAAGCACTCTTTTTAAGATATCCGGGGCCAAGAAACATTTAAGGGCATGGCGTCCTTTGATAATGGTTTTGATCTTGTTCGCAGTTGAAGAGATTTTAGGGGCATTAAGATCTTTCGGCATTTACTCAACTCCGCACTTAACTCATGTTGTTCCGTCACTAATGCTCGGGTTTTTGATTTATGCTTTAACGCAGCAGATAATTGTAAGCAAATACACAACAAAGGTCTAAAATGGGAATATATGAATCGATTGCATTGGTGGCGCCGCTTTATAATCTGGCATTTGTCACGATATTGCTTGTCTTGTTTTATAATTTATTCAGAATACCAAATAAGCTTATTTTTCAAAAGCCCTGGCAATTGCTGTTCATAGTTGTGCTCATATTTGTTGTGGAAGAGATCATGACTGTTTTAAGATCTTTGGGTGTGTTTTCTTTTCCATCTTTTATCTTTCCGATTTTTGAGATGGTGATGATCGCTCTTTTTATTTATATGGTTCTTTTGCAGAAAGAATACGTAAAAGGTCTTAAAAAATGAACAAGAGGGCATTATCACCGTTGATAGCAACTGTTTTACTGATAGCTTTTGCAATAGCGCTTGGAGCAATAGTTATGAGCCTTGGCAAGAATTATATACAAAGTATATCAACAGATCTGCAGCCAACGCAAGCTGCTGAAATCTGCAAAACTGCTGCTACAGGAGATTCCTTAAAAGACCTACAGATACAATACATCAACAACAAGATATCAAGATCAGATTATATCTCGCGCGAGAAATCAATTATTGGCTAATGCTGTATTTCTTTTTTTCTTTGCCCTGCTATAAACAGTCCAGATGGTTCTATCATCTCTGTTCATCAAAACAGCAATTTCATGATAGTTCATATTAAGGGTTTCTTTAAGATATTCGCTTATCGCTTCTAATGCGCTTAATTTTCTGTCCTTTAATATGGAGACTGGTATGCCTACTTTGGACATTCTTTCCTCTGTTTTTATTGTTTTATTTGGCATTCCCCATTCCTCTCTTGAACAGCAGGCGATAGAGCTTCTGCAAGTCATTGTAAACTTCAGCTTGAACATAAGACGGCGATCTGGCATAGAGTTCTAGAGTTCTCAGATACAGCCTCTTTGCCTCAAATAGATCATCTAGGCCAAGATATGCATATACATCTATGATGTTGTTGTAGATTGGCTTGCAGTATTCTTTCTTTGCAGCCTCAATCTTGTCTGTTACTTCTTTTATTCTCTCTCTGTAGAATTCCTGCTTTGCTGCTGCCAATGCCGCTTCTATGGCGTCTTTATTCCATCCTTTCTGCCTCAATGCAGATTTTAACTGATCAATTGTAAGTTTCTTATCAATAACTGCGTTTAATGTATTTTTAATGTATTTTTCAAGCCTTGCTGCTTCTTTGAGTTTATCATACAAGCCGATTACTTCATTGTAAACATCTTTTCTCTTGCCTGCAGCAAGCTTTTTGTAATTCTCAAGAATCTCAAGATAGAGCTGTTTTGCCTTATTGACATTCTCTTTGAGCAGAATAGCCGCATCAGAAACCTTGGTTTTTATTGCTTTTAATTTTCTTATGTCTTCCAGAATTCTTTGTTTTTCTATTTCTTTAAATGTTTTTAATCTTTCTTTTTCTTCAAGCTCTCTTTTCTTTCTTTCTTCTTCTAATTTCTTAAGTCTTTCCTGCTCTTCCAGTTTTCTTATTCTTTCCTGCTCTTTTAAGAGCCTTACCTTCTCCTGCTCTGCTGCTCTTCTTTTTCTCTCTAATTCTTTTTTGGCTCTTAATTCCTGAAGCTTCTTTTCTTTTAATGACTTCAATAATTTTCTTTTATTTTCATAGTTTCGCAGCCGGATTGCCAGATTTTCGTGCAGGACTTTGATGAGATTTTTGAAATCAGGCAATAGTTTATGCTGCAATTTCGGTTTAGCTTTGATTGGGATTTTAGCCTGCTTTATCCTTGTGTGCTTTAAAATCAAGTTAAGCAACTTTGATGAGAAGAAGAACAGAATGAAGAAAACAGCCAAAGCCAAAATCATTGCAACTGCATTGCCTAAAAACTGATATTTGTCGTCAACAAAATAGCTCTTTGCAAGGTATATTGCTGCGCCTGCAGTTATTAAAGTAAGTAATGTGTATCTCAATGGCCTTCCTATCTTGTGCCTTCTTATCTTCTTGTAAAGCGCTGTTAATGCCGCCATTAAAGACATCAACAACACAACAGCCAATGCCAGCAACGCTATAAGCTCAATGTTTTCCTTGGAAATTATTCTTGCGCAGTCTTGCGGACAGCTTGCTGCTGTTTCATCCAGGCCGCAATAGCCATTTCCGCAGCTGCATCCTGTTATGTCCGGCAATTTTTCTTCCTTTATTTCTTTGCCGACAATAACATATGTGTCTTCATAACTGCATTCCGGGATATTCAATTCTATATATTGATTGCTGCCTAAAAGGGATTTTCCGCTTCCGACAACTTTGGCAACTTCCTCTGCGATTATCCTTTCTATGATCTGCTTTGATTCAATATTATCCAGAATATCTGTATGCGTTACATTGATGGCCCAGTAATTCTCGCAGCTGTTATTTATTATCTTTCCACCAACTGTCTGCGCGCTTTCAACTGTTACTAAGCCATCATTGCTTTTTGTTATTTTTACAAAGCCGTAGCTTTTTGTTCCGGCTATTACCTTGTATTCCATACCCGGAACTTCTGGGATTGCTTTGCCGTAGACTAATTCTTTGACCACGGCCCCCTTTATGTTGAACAATTCCGCTGTCTTGCTGTTCATAAGGAAATTATATAAATTTCTGTAAACTCCTTCTGAGATAGATCCTTTGTTCGGCGATGCTATTAAAACTGCCTTTCTTGCCTTATTTACAAAGCTGTAATTATGCTCATAGCCGTAATAAAGCGCCTGCTGCGTTATTAGCCCGCCTAATGAATGCGCAACAAAGTAGAGGTTATCATATTCGTTGATGTTAAGCTCGAGCAGCTCTGCAAATTGCTTTCCATTTTCCTCTATTGTTTTTGAAGAAGGGTATGCGAATGTCCATGTCTGCCATGGCTGCCTTGTTAATTTGATGTCATTTATTATGTCATTGAATCTTTCCGGGCTTCTTTCAAAGCCATGAACCAGAATTACTGCTTCCCTGCTTGTTTTAGGATCATAAACCTTATTTAATTCAGATTTTTCGCAGTATAAGCAGATAATCCCCATTACGGCTATTGTTGCCTGGTTGTTTTCGTCCAAGAATTCTTCCAAATTATTCATTGTTGCTGTTATTTTGTTTTCTTCATAATTTATGTCGCCGCCTATATGGTTCCATGTTTCATTTATTTTAATGTATATTGCAATGCTGTCATTTTCAATGTTTTTGCCCAAGATGTAAGGCAACGAGATAACTGCATTGATTGCTGTTCTGTTTTCGAATGTTACAATCAAAGGAGTTGCTATAATCTTCAAGTTTGTGTTTTCTGGCTCTCTTACTGCTTCAGAAGGCATTGAAATGCTGACTTTCTGGTTGATTTCATTCAAGAATTTTATTTTGTATTTTCCGCTTTCAATAGTATCTTTTTCATATTTTATAATCATGTCAGTTTTTGTAATGTTGATAGGCATTAATATTGGCTCCAGGTATGATGTGTTTCGCCTGAATTCCTTCACTATTTTCCCGCCGCATTTCAGCTTTGTTGTTTCCTCTATTATTGCCGGGGAGCATTCATCGCCTTTGCATTTTAATGCGTTTACATCAACATAGTTATTTGGAATGTTGAATGTTAAAGTTAAAGATCCTTTTGCGCAGTCCGGGCTGAAGGGATTGATTAAAACAGAGTAGCCTTTTGGGATATTCATCGCTTTAGTTATATTGCTTTGCTTTAATGCAAGTGTTTTGTTTTCTGTGTAGTTGAAGCACGGTACTGTGTTGATGGTTGATGTAGCTCCTGCTATTATTATTGTCTGCGGCTGAGTTATGGTTTCCGGAAATTCCACTTGCGGCGGCTGTTCTGGAGGAAGTTCTGGCGGCTGCTCTTCAGGAGTTGGCTGAGGCGGCTGTTCAGGCGGCGGCTGAGTAGGCTGCGCTGGCGGGGTTACTCCTCCGCCGCCTCCTCCCGACCCTCCACCGCCGCTACCTTCTATTGCGCATGATGCAGAACACCCATCGCCGCTTACTGTATTGCCGTCATCGCATTCTTCAGAGCCTTCTTTTATTCCATCACCGCATCTTATTATATTTGAGAGGGTCAATGTTATGTTGTTGCTTGTTGCATTTAAAGAGCCGTCTGTTGCATTGAATGTTATGAAATTTTCACCATACCACGAGCCGACTGCTGTTAATGCTGCAATCTTTGATGTCTGGTTTATAGATATTGTGATGTCGGACGGCATTGTTGAATTATAAATCAGATTGTCATTATCTATGTCTGTGAAATAAAGCGAAAGATTGATTGTTGCTGATCCGCCTTCACTCCAGTTTTGAGCTGAGATTGAAGAGTTCAGGATTGGTGCTGAGTTGTTGATCATTACGCTGCTGGAATTTACCCAATTGCTAAATATGGTTCCATCATATGCTATTGCGCTGCAAGTCCAGTTGTCATTCTTGGTTAATGCAGATGAGGGCACAAAAATGTTTGTCCATGCTAATGTTCCGCTTGTAACATTGGCAACTGTAGCGTCGTATGAGTTATTTAGATTGATGACGCGAATTCTGTTGTTATTGCTATCAGATATGTAAAGTTTCGTTCCGCTTGGGTTTGAAACAAGACCCTCCCCAGAAACCATTACATTGATAAAACTGCCTTCCAAATAGTCGGGAGTTCCATTGCCTGCAACAAGCAAGGTTGTGTTTGTGGTTAAATTGATTGCCCTGACTCTATTGCCCGATGGTTCAATGAAATAAAGCATTGTTCCTTCTGAATTCATCGATGTTTGATCAGGGCCATTAAGCATTGCATTAATTCCTGTTCCTTCCAGATATCCTCTTGTTCCATTGCCTGCGATCAGAGATGTTGTGTTTGTGGTTAAATCAATGCGTCTGATCCTATGACTCCCTGAGTCTGAGATGTACAAGTAATGATTGTCCGGACTAATTGTGGCTGCGTAAGGATTGTTAAACTTTGTTTGATTTCCCACACCTTCTGTGTATCCTGCTGTTCCATTGCCTGCGATCAGAGATGTTGTGTTTGTGGTTAAATCAATTCTTCTTATTCTGTTATTGCTGTAATCTGCAACATACAAGAAAGTGCCGTTTGAATTTACAGCAAGGCCACTTGGGTTGTTAAACATTGCGCTGCTTCCTGTTCCTTCTGCATATCCGCAAGTGCCATTTCCTGCTACAGTAGAAGTCGCATTCATTGCTAAATTTATTTTTTGTATTGTGCAATTATCCCAGTCGCTGACATAAAGTGTCGTATCATTGAACAAAACAATGCCCCAAGAACCAACAAAACCGCCTGAAATAAGCGAGGTTGTATTTGTTGTTAAATTTACTTTTCTAACTTTGGCATTGAAGTAATCTGTCAGATAAAGTGTGTTTCCTGCTGAGTCAACAGCAAGGTGACCGGGATAATTAAACATTGCACTAGTAACATTGCCTTCAGCATACCCTCCAGCCCCATTGCCTGCTACAAGCGAAGTTGTATAACTATTTTGCCTTGCATTATTTTTATACCAGCTGAAATAAACTGTTCCGATATCATTGTCTGCATCATTATAAACAGCAGAGCAGTTCAAAGTGTTGTTTTTGTAAGCGAGTGTTGGGTAGGTTGTAACATTGCTTGTAGCCGAAATTGAGTTTGCTATTGTTAATATTGAAGAATTCAATGCTGTTCCATGATCAGTTCCATCATAAGGTGTTACTTCGCAAGTCCAGTTCTGCAGTTTTGTTGTGTTGCCATGACCAATTGAAGTTTGGTTTTCCAGCGATGCAACAGCGATTGAATTATTGAGCCATCTTATTCTGTTTGTTATCGTATCGCCATCTATGTCATTTCTCAAACTTACGATTTCTACGCTGTTGTTGTACCACATTGTTTCATTATTCTGTTGCGTGTCGCCATCAGCATCTGAAAAAGTCCAGAATCCTTGAAGCGTTTCATTTGTCTTATTCAACTTCATAGATGAGTTCAAAATTATGTTTGTTGCTGTTGGGGCCAAATTTGCTATTGTCAAAATTGAAGAGTTTAATGCCGTTCCGTATGCAGTTCCGTCAAAAGGCGTTATTTCACAAGTCCAGTTTTCGTTCTTTGTTGTGTTGCCATGGCTTATTGATGTTAAATTTTCCAATGCGATGATTGCAGCGGAATTATTGAGCCACCTTATCTTGTTTGATATTGCATCGCCATCTATGTCGGCTGTTGACTGATTGAAGCAGTATAATGTTTCGTTTGTCTTATTCAAGCCCATTGAAGAGTTTATGATTGGAGTGGATTGTGTTGGAGCAGTATTTTGTATTGTGATAGTTGAAGAGTTACTCCAATTACTCCAGTCTTCTCCGTCATAGACTCTAACTGAAAAAGTCCAGTTCTGATTTTTAGTTGCATTTCTGCCTATGGATGTTATGTTTCTAAATTGCGTAACTTCTACGCTGTTGTTATACCATGTTGTTTCATTTAATTGCTGCGTATCGTTGTAATCCTGTTCGGAAAACGTCCAGAAGCCGCTTAAAGTGCCGTTTGTCCTGTTCTGGGGATCTGTTGAATTCAAAATTATGTTCGTTGCTGTTGGCGCTCTGTTTGAACCGAAAGCATATATTATCCCGTTATCGGCGCCAACATAAACAACACCATCTGCTATTGCGGGCGAGGATATTATTTGCTGGTTGCCGCTGGTGTAGTTCCAAACATTAACCCCATTGGATGCATTTATTGCGTAAAACTTGCCAGAGATATCCCCGAAATAAATGATGCTATTTGCTATTGCTGGAGAAGAAAAATCTATCATATCAGCTACTGTTACATTTCTTATAGATGCACCGCTGGTTGCATTAACCATGTTGAGCATATTAGATAAATCGCCAAGGTACACAACGCCATTGTCAATTGCCGGAGATGATTCAATTGATCCGCTGGCAGCCGAGTAATTCCAAATATGCGCTCCAGTGGAAGCGTTCAATGCATATAAGTTATTGCTTGCAGTATAAGCAACATCATTAAAGACTATTGTTGTCGGAACCACGCCTGTACTGGAAGGTGAAAAGTTCCAGATGTGAGCGCCTGTTGAAGCATTTAATGCGTAAGTTTTGCCATCATTTGAGCCAATGTATGAAATCCCTTTGGCAATTGTTGGCGAAGAATAGATTATGCTATTGCCGGTTGTAAAGTTCCAAATATGTGCTCCAGTAGACGCATTCAGTGCATAAATCTTTTTATCCCTTGAGCCAACATACATTATGGCATTAACAACTGCTGGAGAAGAGTCTATGCTGCCATTGGTTGAGAAATTCCAGATATGGGCCCCAGTAGAAGCGTTCAATGCATAAGTGTTGTTATCATACGATCCAACATAAACAATATTGTTTGCAACAGCAGGAGAAGATATTACGCTATTTTTTGTTGAGAAATTCCAGATATGGGCTCCTGTTGAAGCATTTAATGCGTAGGTTCTGTTGTCGTTAGATCCAATGTAAACAACCCCGTTTACAATAGCTGGCGACGATTGTGCTGAACCCTGCGTTATAAAAATCCATCTTGTGTTGTTTATTGTTGGACTTGCTGAAGAAGTATGGCCTGTATGCACTATGTTGTGATGGAACATTGGCCATTCGCTTGAATTTGAAATAATTGTTATGTATTGTATCTCCGTATCATTCCATGCCCCGTCAGAATCATTAGCATAAATCCTCCATTGATATTCTCCATAAGTTGACGGAACTTGCTTTGAATAATTGCTGTAATTCGTTGTCCCGCCAAAAGAGATTGGTGTTTCATTCGCCCAAGTTCCATTGAAGTTGGATGAAAAAATATAGCCCTTTAAATCATTCAGATCGGCATCTGTCCATGTTGCATTAAATGCAACAAATTCATTTGTAATTGGCAAGGTATTGTTTGTTTGAATGTTTGATGCAACAGGCATTGTGTTTGCAATTGCCAAAACGCTGGAATTAACCCAGCTGCTCCAGTCTGTTCCATCATAGACCCTTACAGAGAAAGTCCAGTTTTCGTTCTTTGTTATTTCTCAAACTTACGATTTCTACGCTGTTGTTGTACCACATTGTTTCATTATTCTGTTGCGTGTCGCCATCAGCATCTGAAAAAGTCCAGAATCCTTGTAAAGTCCCATTTGTCCTGTTCAGCGAATCTGTTGAATTTAGAATTATGTTTGTAGCTGTAGGCGCTGTGTTTCCTATTGTCAATGTTCTGACTTCGGTCTGGTTTGAATTCCCAGTTATATCTTTTACATAACCAAAATATGTGTAACTTCCATTTGTCAAATTAGTCTGATTTGTATAGAACGCCCATTTGTCTGTGTCGTATTTGTACAGATTTGACATGTATGATTGGTTAATTTCTGCTGCACTTAGGCTTCTGTTCCAGATGCGGATTTCGTCGATTGAACCGTTGAGACAAAAACCCGGGGTATCGCCACCGCCCCCTGTATGGGCGCAACCTACCCAAAGCGCCTTATTTGAATTATAAATTACATCAGTTCCTGCATTAAAGTCAGAACCAATTTGCGAGCCATCAACATAAAGCCGAATATTTGATCCAGAGCGGAGAGCAGTAATGTAGTACCAAGTATTATTATTTGCGGACCATGGAACAGTATGATCTCCGTTAACAGTAGTCCCGTCTGTACTATAACGGAAATATAACGCAGTTGCATTATATCCGATAACCCATGCTCTTACAGACCAAAATTGGTCAATAAATGAGGCATAACTAAGATTTTTGAAATTCACCCAAAGATTCACTGTGAAATCACGATTACCAAAGTCCCAACTAGAGCTGTCAGGAATACTGACTAAATCATTAATACCATCGAATTGCAAGGCACATCCATATTTTCCGCTACTGCAATTCCAAACAGCTCCATTTGTAAGAGTCCCATTATTTCCGTATTTGCTGACATCAACGGCATTTGTCGCACTCTCTCCAATTGAAGAAACATTGTCGAAGTTCATCATCAATACTAAAGAAGCGTTGTAGAAAGTGTAATTTGTTCCGTTCCAGTTCCATTTGAACTCTGCCAAATCAGAGGCATTTGTAATGCTTATGTTTATCTGGACAGAGGTGTTTTTTGTTGTTGTGCCATTAGGAGGTGTTGGCGGCTGTGTGAAGTTGATGGATGGGTAAGTTACATCCAATATAAACTGGTATAGTTTCCAATCAAGACTTCCAACATAAACAGAGCCATTAGCAACTGCAGGAGAAGAGATAACATCGCCGCTAGTTGTATAGCTTGACACCAATATGCTAATATTGGTTGCATTAAGCTGGTATAGCTTATCATCGTAGCTGCCAATGAATACATAACTGTCAGTAACAGCAGGAGAAGATTGGATGTTATTATTTGCTGTATAGCTTGCGATTAACAAACTAACATTGGTTGCATTAAGCTGATATGTTCTGTTATCGTTGCTTCCAACATACACATAGCCGTTAGCAACTGCAGGTGAAGATCTAATGGCCCCGCCAGTTGAATAATTTGCTATTTTTTGGCTGACATTTGATGCGTTAAGCTGGTATAGATTACCATCATCGTTTCCCACATATACAAATCCATTGGCAACTGCAGCAGAAGAATAAAAGACTCCGGCTGAGAAATTTGCTATCTGCTGGCTGACATTGGATGCATTAAGCTGGTATAATTTAGCATCATTGCTTCCTGCATACACGAAGCCATTGGCAACAGCAGGCACAGTATACATGCCATCGCCGGCTGTGAAATTTGCTATTTTTTGGCTGACATTGGATGCATTAAGCTGATATAACACTCCTAGCGAGCTTCCAACATAGACAAAGCCATTGGAAACAACAGGAGAAGATTGTGTATTATAAAAGCCTCCGCCAGTTGAAAAGCTTGCTATCTTCTGGCTGACATTTGAGGCATTGAGTTGGTATATTGTTGTATTGTAATTCAGAATATAAACATAGCCATCAGCAACAGCAGGCGAGGAATAAATAGCGCCGGCTGCTGAAAAACTCGCTACTTGCTGGCTGATATTAGAAGCATTAAGCTGGTATAGCTTGGCATCATCACTGCCAACATACACATAGCCGTTGGCAACAGCAGGAGAAGACTGAATAGTACTTGTACTTGAAAATGTTATAATCTTTGCATTAGCCAGATTTGTAGGAGCTGCTGAGTTTGTATAACGCGTCTGATTAAGGTATCTGCCAAACATCCTCCACTCGTCTGTTCCTGAATCTGAGCTTTCGTTTCCAACGGCATTGTAAGCATATGCAATCTGCCCGCCAAACTCAAACTTCAAGACGTGCCTTTTTGCCGTCAAAACTTTGCTTATCTCTTGCGCAGTTTCATTACATGAATAGTTGGCAATAAATACGCTGCACTCCTGCTCAAAGCAGTTTGTTCCTTGCCATTCGTAATTCATAGTCTGATTGCCGCACTTTACTTCGAGAAATCTTAAATCGTACAATCCAGAATCTTCGCTTTCATTGCTCCATCTCGTGTAGATGTTGGTGTAATTGCTCTCTCTTGTAGCTGTTATTGTCAAATTAGCGGCTCCTGTAGTATTAAAGCCAACTATCCAGTTTCCATATAAAGAAGGATGGCTGTATACATTTATTATTGTCAAACCGCCAGCATAAGCCGAGAAATGAGTTACATTGAATGTTATTGTATTTCCATTATCTGTAAATGGAATGTCTGTTTTCTGCCAATTTGAGCAAGACAAGGTTTCAAAATCAAAATCAGAGCAGTAAAACACTGAATTCACATCAGAATTCTTAGCTAAAGTTATTGCTGCGCTTTCAAAATCAAGGGTTTCATTTATTGCAAATACATCTGTTCCTATTCTGTTGTCTTCTATTGCATCAATTAAAACATCGGCGTCTTTCAGTTCTTTTATTTTTTTAATATTTATTCTGGATTCCTTTTTCTTCTCTAAAACTCCAAAGCCAGGCAGATTGCTGAGCTCCAAATCAAATGTTTCGTCGCTGTTGTTTGTTAAGCTATAACTGCCTGTTTTTTCTTTTTTATTGTTTTTTAGATTAATCGTTGCATTTCTTTTTTTCTCAGTTATGTTGCCTGTTACATTAATGACAATTATATTTGTGAAAGTTATGTTCTTAGAATCATTCACTACGAAGGACATGAATGTTGTTCCGACAAAATTCTTTCTCGGAATAAACGTAACCATATCTTTTGTGATCATTGTATCAACTTCTTTTGAACTAAGAGAAACATCATAACTCAAAGTATCATCATTGGCATCTGAGCAGTATTTATCCAGCCATATTGTAGAAAGCTCATTTTTAGAAATATTGACATTTGGGATCAGGCTGCATTGCGGCGGGTTATTGGCAGTTATATTTTCAGGTTTTGCATCATATTCTAATTTTGTTAAGTTCAGTGTTGCATTCTCTATTTCGATCAATAAAGTTATATTTCTGCCAACGCCTGTTAAGAAACACGTATCAACACAAATGCTGTCAAACACTTTTACGGGAATTGTTATGTTTTCAGGAGCAGTTTCAGCAGCCTCTTTTGTTGTGTTAATAACCAGTGTAACTTCTTTTTCAGTTGTGTTTTTTAGATCAGAAGCAAATATCTTAATTGTTCTATTCCCGACGATATTTGCATCTGGCGCCAAGGTTATCATTTCAAATTCTTTTAAAATAAGCACGTTTTCAGGCTCTGAAACAATGTAAGAAATAGAATCATTGTCAAGATCAATAAAATACTGCGAAAGGTTTATTGTTAAATTTCCAGCCACAATAAATGAATCGGCATCAAAAATCCATACGGGAGCACGATTTATTGCGATGTTTTCTGTTTGATTGGCGGGTTCTGTTATGTTTTCAGGCAAAGTCGGGCTTGTTTCGGTTAAATTTGTTTGATTTGCAATTTCCGCAATGTTCTCTGCCGCATTTGTTGTTTGGTTTATTGCTTCAGTTGTGTTTGTAATATTCTCCGGAATATTTGTTTCGTTCAAAAATTCTTCAGCAATAGCATAAGCAGTTATTAAATCATAAGAAGTTTGCAATTGAGAGCTATCAACAATCAATTTTCTGATTCCATTATCCAACAAATAAACCTTAGCATAACCATTCCCGACTACGGAGCCAGAAAGCTTTAAAGAAAGCGGGCTTGCGTTTAAAAATAGATTGTAAGTTGCTGTTTCATTAAATGTCAAATTAAGCTCTTTAGAATAACCTGCCTCGCCATAAATAAACAAGCCAGTGTAAGCGGCCCTGAAAATAAGCATTGATGCTACAATCAATAAAAGAGCAACCACAAATTCAGGCTTGTATTTCTTTATTGCTTTTTCTTTAACTTTATCTTCTTCAATTCTATGATAGTCCTTGCTAACAAGATCTTCAAGCTCATTCTGCTCCTCTTTTTTTCTCTTCAGATCAAACATTCTTCACTCTTTTTTTCTTTACGCGGCTATAGGAGGTCCAGATTGTGCGATCATCCCGCTCAAGAAGAACTGCAATCTCGTGATATGTCATGCCGACTTTATCTTTCAAATATTCAACAACCGCTTCAAGAATGCTTACGTCGCGGTCAAGAAATATTGTTGAAGGAATCTTCAATTCAGAGTATGGACTAAAAGAAATAGGTCTATCTTTCAACTCTTTAGGCTTTAAATGGACTTTTTTTCGTTCAATAAGGCCTTTCTCTTTTTTTGAAGGCATAATGCCTTAGTTTCTATACTTTTATTAACTAAAAATCTTGATTTTTCCCTATATATACTGTCAATGTAAGTATTTCATTAAAAATGTTGCTGTTTTTTACTTACATTGTGAGTATAGTTTAATAATCTTTCTAAGTTTTACTTACATTGTAAGTATAAAGATTTAAATATATCGGTTTATTGGTGGCAAACCCACTGGACAGGCGCGCACAGAGGGTATTTAAATGAGAAATTGCTATGAAAAGGAGAAAAGAGTGTGCGTAAGATGAACTCCAACAATCAGAAAATGCAGATTAAGAATTTAGAGTTAATTGGTTCAAAATCCAAAAGAGTTTATGATATTTTAATGCTACATCCTGATATGGTTTTTGGTATTAAGAGTATGGCTAATATCTATAACGAAATTTATAAAGACAACACTTGCAATAGTGCAATTTCTACAATAATGACGAGGCTTTACGCAAAAAATAAAATAATAAGAACACCAACACAACTAAAGTCTGGATATTTTTACAGCGTCTCTAATAGAGTAAAACTGAGAAGAATATACGATGATTACTTGGTCCCTTCAGACCTAGAGCATAAAGAGAATATTAAAGAGTTAATACTTGAGGATACATTTGAGAATCTAGAAATAAACCATAAGCTAAATTTTGATGAAATAGGGGAGTTTGGTTTTGTTAAGAAATATGGTTTAACTCTGTTCTATGATGAACATGTTCTAAATTTTTTAGTTACCAACATTGGTTTCTTAATGGGTGATGGCCATGTAAGAAAAAACTTACAGCAAGCAGAGTATGATTTTAATCAAAATAAAGATGCTGTTGAATTTAGATTGTATTTCAATTCTATTTTTAAAGGAGAATATCTATCTCTAAAATACAACCAATTTTGCTTTAGAATTGTTTTTTGCAGCAAAGGTTTTGCTGAATTGCTTATTTATTTGGGTGTGCCATGCGGCAATAAGGTATTCACTCCATTTTTAATTCCGGACTGGATTTATAATGGCCCTGATAAAATTAAGAAAACATTCTTGTCGATAATTTATGGAAATGAAGGTTCAAAACCGCAAAACAACGTATGGAGAATCCAGTTTGTATTATCCAAAAACAAAAACCATGTGACCAACTTGCTTGAGTTTCTAAATCAAATAAGAGCTATGTTGGCTCATTTTGGCATTGCAACTTCACATATCCAATTACGCAAACAGAAAGGCAGAGAATTTTGTGGAAGATTTTATATCAAAGGAAAAGAAAACCTCTTAAAATTCTATAATAAAATAGGGTTTGCATATGCTTCAGAAAAGCAGGAAGTGTTAGAGGCACTTTTGAAGAGGGGTAAACTTATAAATTGAACCATATTCTGTTGTCTTTGGCGTGTATGATGACCGTGTGAACACCCAAGCTTACCGAAAGGAGATGGCTGACGGATGTAACTTGAGAGTACGCGCCAATTAATCATTAATTTGGTGAGATGTATG
The DNA here is from genome assembly GCA_016180285.1 of Candidatus Woesearchaeota archaeon. NCBI lineage: Archaea > Nanobdellati > Candidatus Woesearchaeota > Candidatus Woesearchaeota archaeon. The sequence continues at coordinate 57,587 of JACPBO010000002.1, read as the reverse complement.
AATGAAGAACAACTGGATGATTTATTGAAAGATGTAAAAATTGACAAAGAAAGGGTTAAAAAATCAGTTTATACTGTTCTTAAGATGTATGGTCTTAAACCAAGTGATGTTTTTATAATCAGAGAAGAACTTCATCCATCAGAAATCTATGTCGCCGCTATTGAAGAATGCAATGTGGAAGATGCAAAAATGGCAATGAAACAAAAATATCAGAATCTTTTTCCAGCACCCATCACGGTTTTAGAATTTAGAAAAAAACATATTTTATTTATGGGTTCTAATAGAAGTATTATTTTCATTTTAAAAGGCAAACTACCTGATTGCATAATAGTCAAACTCCCAAATAAGATGGAGGAGCCAAGGATTATTTCAGAAGCCAGTCACACTTTACAAGAAATCATAAAAAAACAAAAATAAAATTTCAAAAACCACCAATCAAAGATCGGTGGAATGTGACCGTAATATGTCGCATCGGGTGGTTTTTGAGCATGCTCGGAATTTTCCTGATGCAAGTACACGAAATGCGCCACCAGTCACAGACTGGATGGAAAATTCCAACATTTTACAAATTTTCTACCCGAACATCTTCATATAATCTTCGCCTTCGAGCTTCTCTTCTGCCTTCACTTTTGCGACCGCCTTTGCAAAATCTTCTTTAACAACCTTTGTTCTTTTGTCCCTTATTGCAAAATACCCTGCTTCTGTGCAGGATGCCTTTATTTCTGCCCCTGAAAATCCATCCATGCCTTTAACAATCAAGCCGACATCTATTCCTTTGTCAAGTGTCATTTCTCTCGTATGTATTTTAAAGATCTCAGTCCTTGCTTCTTTATTTGGAATCGGGATTTTGATCAATCTGTCAAGCCTTCCGGGCCTTGTAATCGCAGGGTCTAAAATATCTTTCCTGTTTGTGCACCCTATAACTTTAACATTGCCCAGAGGCTTAAAGCCATCTATTTCGGAAAGAAGCTGCATAAATGTTCTTTGCACTTCTCTCTCGCCGGATGTTCCGATATCGATCCTTGTTGCAGCCAGCGCATCAAGCTCATCTATAAAAATCACAGATGGCGCTTTTTCCCGGGCTAACTGAAAAATCTCCTTAACCAGCTTTGCTCCTTCTCCGATGAATTTCTGGACTAACTCAGACCCGACAACTTCTATAAAAGTTGAATTTGTTGAAGATGCAACTGCCTTCGCCAATAATGTCTTGCCTGTTCCAGGCGGTCCGTAAAACAACATCCCTTTGGGCGGCTGTATCCCTACTTTCTTGAACAGTTCAGGATTTTTAAGAGGCAATTCAATCACTTCCTGTATCTCTCTTGCCTGAGCTTCTAAGCCGCCAACATCTTTCCATGTGATGGTGGGCTTCTCAATTATGACAAATTTTTCAACATTAAAAACCTTTGAAACCGGAACTTTCTTCAATATTGTGAGATTCTTCTGCTCCATAAGAACAGAATCGCCAGGAAAAATTTCACCGCATTCTCTTGAAATGTTGACAAAGAACTCGTTGCCGTTCTGCAGCCTTATTATAGCATTCTTCTCTACCATATCCTTTACTTCAGCAACCAAAAAAGGAATTTTCTTGAATGTTTCCAGCTCTTCCTTAAACTTTGAAACTGTTTCTTTCAATAATTTATTTTCATCCTCAAGCGCATTTGTGTTGGTTGTATATCCATATATGATAGAATCTATCTTTTTGACTTCGCCGTTGGTTTTTTGATCTTCCATTTATTGGAGAAACAGAAGTAAATATAAAAAGATTGTGGTTTATGCGCGGCGTTTGAAAGCGCCGAATCCCTTCAACCATGGAGGGCATGTATTAGCTAAGTTTCGTTGCATCAGGTAATGCTGAGAAATCCTATGATGTTTTAAGATCCGGGTTAAACTTATCTAAATAAAATGCATTTTCACCCTGAGTTCCAACAGCTATTGCGTTCTTAGATGCGGCTGTGTTTTTGTTTTCTGATGCGGGCTCATCGGTCCAATCTTCTGGGCTTGTTTCTGCAATAATAAAAAACCCGTCAAAATAGTTGGTTTTCTCAGCTTCGCTTATCTTTTCTTGCGTTTCTGTTGGAATGCTTCCATAAAATCCGCTCTTTATTGTTTTGCCGCGCAGCCCCTTGCCATATTTTGTTTTAAATTCTTTTTCAGGAACTATCCCTCCCACCCACCAATATTCTCCTGATGATTCGATGCCCAGTCTTGCTTCATCAAAAGGGCCAAAAATGCTTCTTATAATATACACGAAAAAAGAACCGGGTATTTCATTTGTGTCGTTTAAACTGCATTCCCACCCGCCACCAAAACATTTGGGAAGATGATTGCGACCGATATATAGTTGTGCATCATATACTTGCATAGTTGAAACGTCAATCTCGTAAACTCCGAATTTCGGTATGCGTGCTTTTTTTCCATCAAATTCTGTTTCTTGCGACATTTCTAAAAAGCTAAGGTTTAATTGCGGGTAATCCACCAGAACTATTTGTCCTTTTAAATTTTCTCTGAGTGGTTTGTCAGATCCAATGCATGTTTCTTCTAACTGACTTAATTGAATTCGCAGCCCACTGATGTCTTCACTGCTTAGATTTTTAGGATTCTTTCCTGCCAGATAATTTGTCAGATCAAATGCTGTTTGTGTTATGCTCATCAGTCCTCTTAAGCAAATAAGCAATATCTGCCTGTGAAGGCGCGCATATTTATCTCTAAAATTATTTGTTAAGCGCCTTTTCAGCCGCATCCAGTTTCTGCCAGCTATTGTTGAAGAAGCTTTCAAATGCAGATGCAAAATAAGGTGTTGCAACCCAAACAGCAACATCGTAGCTTGGGTGGACATTTTTGTCATCCATCAACATAAACAAAAGGCTCTTGCCGTCGACAATAGCAAATCTTGCCTGCGGATCGTTTATGTGCTTAAGCTCTGCGATTCCTTTTAAATTTTTATAAGCTTCCTGCGCTTCTTTGCCCAAAGGCGCAGCTATCTTTATCTTAACTCCCCTTTCTTTTGCTTTTTCCAGTGTTTTTCTCAGCTCTTTTGATTTTCTAACAAGGCCATCTGCACTTGTCACCAAAACAACGGATTTTTCAGCGCCCTTTATCATAAAATCGAGGTGGTTGTAGATATTGTCTCTGCCTCTTATACTGCCGCTTAAATCAGTCGGATCGACAAGCTCAATGCCCTGCTTGTGCAATAGATTCAATTCACTAAGTGTGTTTGTTTTTTTGATCTCCTCGAGAATTTCCTCTTCCTTAACTGCATCTTCCCTTATTCTTTTTTTAACGCGATCAACGACTTCTTCCGGCTTTACAGCGAGGTATTTGATTGGTTTCCCCACCTTCATAATTATAAATCCTTTTTTCTCTAAACTTTCAAGAACATCGTAGCTTCTGCTTCTTGGAACGCCGGCAATATCGCTTAACTCGCCAGCAGTAGAAACGCCGCGAGAAAGCAACGCCGTCCATAACTTAGCTTCATAACTATTCAAACCAAAATCCTTCAACTTATTCAAAAAACTTTTTTGAACTATCATTTTTCAACTCCCCATCACCTTATTTCCTTTAGAAAGCAACACATATATTTAAATGTTTCTATTTTTGACTATCATATAGTAATGAAATGTTTGGTGGGACCCCTTTATTTCTTATGGAGTTTGTTTTTATGTTTTTTTGTTTTTATATTATATTTATATTTATTTTCAATATAGTAAATAATAAAATAACAATAAAAAACTAAAAAATAAAACTATAGTTTCCAATAGAAATAAGGGGGTGTGTATTTTTAATTATGAAAAAATATTTAAAGCTACACTTCTTTTGGAAATACGTAAAATGGCAAAAAAGAGCAACAACAACATAAATATTTTTTTTGAAAGATTTTTGAAAAAAGAATCTAAAATTTTTTCTCAAAAAAGTTTTTTGCAGCCGACATATGCGCCAGACACAGTACAGCACAGAGAAGAACAGATAAGCCAGATGGCAGAAATCCTTGCTCCGGCGCTTAAATTAGAAAAACCATCAAATCTTTTTTTGTATGGAAAAACCGGAAGCGGAAAAACACTTTCAACAATAAATATAATCAACCACTTATCAAGCATAGCTAACCGGGAAAAAATACCAATAACCCCCGTTTTCATCAACTGCAAGCTGAAAAAAGTGGCCGATACAGAATACAGACTTGTTGCCCAGCTGATCAGAGCTTTAGGCAAAGAAGTGCCATCTACGGGATTGCCGACAGATGAAATTTATAAAATATTTTTTAACATAATGGAACAAAAAGATCAGATGCTGCTGCTTGTTTTGGATGAAATAGACCAGTTAGTTAAAAAAGCAGGGGACGAAATCCTGTATAATCTAACCAGAATAAACACAGAGCTTAAAAAATCCCAGATTTCACTTATCGGCATATCCAATGACCTGCTTTTTACAGACAACCTTGACCCCAGGATCAAAAGCTCTTTAAGCGAGGAGGAAATATTTTTCCCATCATATAATGCGCTGCAGCTGCAGGATATATTGAGAGAGAGGGCAAAAAAGGCATTCAGGCAGGGAGCAATAGGGATAGGAGTAATTGAAAAATGCGCTGCATACGCTGCAGGAGAGCACGGAGATGCAAGAAGGGCAGTTGAGTTGCTGAGGGTGGCTGGCGAAATAGCTGAGAGAAAAGACGAAACAATATTAAAAATCGAGCACATTGATGAAGCGCAAGACAAGATAGACCATGACAGGGTAATTGATATCGTGAAAACACAGCCCAAGCAATTCCAACTCTCGCTTTATTCAATAGTTGCTGTCTGCTCAAATAGGAAGGAGCTTGTTTTTACAGGAGAAGTTTATGACCTTTATAAAAAAATGTGCTCAAAGATTGGGTTGAGGCCATTAACGCAAAGAAGGATGTCAGATATTATAGCTGAATTGGATATGCTTGGCGTTATAAGTACAAAGATAATATCAAAGGGCCGTTATGGGAGGACAAGAGAAATATCCCTCTCAATACCCCCAACAACACAGCCAAAAATAAGAAAGATATTAGAGGAAGAGTTAGACTTATCTTGATACCCAAGAATAGCTCTTCTTGCCTAAAATGGATAACGAACTGGAAAATAAAAAGAGAATTGTCAGATTTTTTTACGATAAAGGCATTCTGTTAAACCCAGATATATTCGGGGCGATAAAGGACATAGACCTGAACAAGTTCCATGAAAACCTAAAAAATAAAGAATTTTTTGAAGAAATTCTTATTCTGAACAGAGACATAACCAAAATACTGGATGAAAACAAAGGCATAGAGCTCAACTGGAAGGAATTCGAAAAAGCAGCAACTAAATTTGAAAAAAACGAAAATGCAAAAATATACGGGCAATTCCTGGAGTTTTTGTCAAAAGAAAAAAGAGAGGAAGAAATCGCACCCCCAAACAACGGCGTTAAGGTGCTCTTTTCGTATGTTGATGACCTAAAACAAAGAGAAGCACAGGATTTTGCATCATTTTTTAATGCGAGGCACAAAGCGCTTGAAAAAATACTTCGAAACAGACAAGAGATCAAAAACCTCACTTCTATTAGCAAGATAGTGTCAAAAAAAGACAGAAGCGAGATATCATTGATAGGCATAGTTAAAGAAATAGCGCAGACAAAAAACAAAAACCTCGTGCTTGCTGTTGAAGACCCGACAGGTGAAATAAAAGTGCTTGTGAATAAAAACAAGCCAGAATTATATGCTGAAGCGCTAAATATTGTTCTGGATGAGATTATTGGCATAGTTGGCGTCAATGGCAACAGAATAGTGTTTGCAGACGATATCATTTGGCCGGAGGTGCCCCTCACAAGAGAACTTAAAAAATCTCCAGATGAGGCATATGCCATCTTTTTATCAGATCTGCATGTTGGCTCAAAACAGTTTCTTCCTGAAGAATTCAACAAGTTCCTAAACTGGATCAATGGAGGCCTTGGCGACGAAGCGCAGCAAGAGATAGCCAGAAAAATAAAATATCTCTTCATTATCGGCGATCTTGTTGATGGCGTAGGCGTTTATCCGGAGCAAGATTCTGAACTTGAAATCAAGGACATTTATGCTCAGTACAATAAATGCGCAGAATTGCTTCAGCAAATCCCCAAAAACATCCAAATTATTATTTGCCCGGGGAATCATGATGCAATGCGCATTGCTGAACCGCAGCCGCAGCTTTACAAGGATTTCGCAGGAGCAATTTGGCAATTGCCAAATGTAACTATGGTATCAAACCCCTCTGTTGTAAGGATACACGAGACAAAAGACTTTTCAGGATTTGATGTGCTGCTTTATCATGGTTATTCTTTCGATTATTATGTTGCCCATGTTGATTCAATAAGGAGAAACGGAGGCTATGACAGGGCAGACCTTATAATGTCCTTCCTATTAAGAAGAAGGCATCTTGCGCCAACGCACACGTCAACACTCTACATGCCCGATGCAAATAAAGATTCCCTTGTGATTGAGATGATACCTGATTTTTTCGCCACAGGCCATATTCATAAAACCTGCGTGGCAGCTTACAAAAATATAACTATGATCTGCGGCTCTTGCTGGCAGTCAAAAACATCATTTCAGGAAAAGGTGGGGCACCACCCGGAGCCGGCAAGGGTTCCTATAGTAAATTTGCAAACAAGAAAAATCAAGATATTGAGATTTGGTTAAGATGACTAAGGAATCAGAAAGCAAAGAAATGCAGGAATACTTTGAGGCAATAGAGAATCAATTAAGCGCAGCCTATAAGGTGGCCAATGAAGCGAGGAAAAAAGGATATGACCCTGAAGAAAAAGTAGACATTCCCTTGGCTCATGATATGGCTGAGCGTGTAGAAGGCCTCATATCCGCAGTTACTCCAAAGCTTCTGGGTTCCGGAATGATAAAACGGATACGGGAGCTGGAAAGAGAGCATGGCGCTCTTGCATGGGAGGTTGCATTAAAAATAGCAGAAGAAGTTGCGCAGGAAAAATTCTGTAAATTCGGCGATAGGAAAGAGGCAATGGAGACCGGGATAAGAGTGGGGTTCGCATACCACACCCTCGGCATAGTTTCCGCTCCTTTAGAGGGTTTTGTGGAATTAAAAATAAAAAAGAGAAGAGATGGCAAGGATTATCTTGCGGTTAGTTACGCTGGGCCAGTAAGAGGGGCAGGGGGAACAGGAGCATCAGTTTCCGTTGTGATAGCAGATTATGTAAGAAAAAAAATGGGTTATGATGTGTATGACCCGGATGAAAAAGAAATAAACAGGACAATAACTGAGCTCTACGACTATCACGAATTTGTAACAAACCTCCAATATAAGCCGAGCAAAGAGGAAATTGCCCTTTTGGTGAAAAATCTTACAGTCGAAGTTGATGGCGACCCCACAGAAAAAATCGAAGTCAGCAATTATAAAGACCTGGACAGAATCTCGACAAACAAAATTCGCAGCGGCGTCTGCCTTGTTGTGTCTATGCTGACGTTAAAAGCCCCAAAATTATGGAAGAAACTGCAAAAATTCCAAAAAGAGTTCGGCATAGACTGGTCATTCCTAGAAAAATTTTTGGAGCTGCAAAAGAAGAAGAAAGCAGGAACAGAGGAGAAGGAAAAGACATTAAAAGTCACTCCGAATTACACATATATCGCGGATTTAGTTGCCGGCAGGCCTGTGCTGTCCCACCCTTCAGCAGCAGGAGGATTTCGTCTGCGTTATGGGCGATCAAGAACATCCGGGTTCAGCGCAGCGGCAATTCATCCTGCAACGATGCGCATTCTGAACAAATATGTGGCCGTAGGCACGCAACTGAAAATAGAGCGGCCAGGAAAAGCAACTGCAGTAACCAGCTGCGATGCAATAGACGGGCCGATAGTGAAATTAACCAACGGCAACGTTATAAAAATAAATACTGAAGAGGAAGCAAAAGACAATTTAGGAAACATAGGAGAGATACTTTTTTTAGGTGATATATTGATAAATTATGGAGATTTTTCTGAGAATGGGCATGCACTTGTTCCTGCAGGATATTGCGAGGAATGGTATGCGCAAGAGCTTGAAAAAGCAACTGTAGATTTATTCGGCTCGCTGGATGTTGAAAAACTATCCGATCTTGCAGAAGTGCCATCAGCAATATTGGCCAAGATATTAAAAAACCCTTCGGAAAAAATTTCAGCATCAGATGCGATAAACATATCAAGAAAATTAAACATCCCCCTTCACCCCAGCTTCAGTTATTATTGGACTGCGATATCAACAGACCAATTTCTTCTATTTTTAGAATGGTTCAAGAAAGCCAGCATTATTAAGGAAGAAAAAATAATAAAGATAGTTCTGCCTTTCAAGGAAGATGCGAAAAGGATACTCGAGCTGGTTGGCGCGCCACACCTATCAGTTAATGAAGAATTTGTTGTTATTGAAAAAGAAGAAGCAGAATCCATCTTAGCCAGCTTAAACATAACTTCAAATGATAAAATTTCAGAATTAGAGGAATTCACAAAAAAAAATAAAGAAAAAAACCCTTTAGAGATAATAAACTCAATATCCAGTATAAATCTGAGGGATAAGGCAGGAACATTCATTGGCGCAAGAATGGGCAGGCCTGAAAAATCAAAAATGAGGAAGCTCACTGGCAGCCCGCAGGTGTTATTTCCCGTCGGGGAAGAAGGCGGGAGATTGCGGTCGTTCCAGTCAGCGTCAGAAATCGGAAAGGTAAGGGCGGATCTTCCAATCTATTATTGCGGCCATTGCAACAAAGAGACAGTTCTGTCGGTCTGCGAGACGTGCGACAAAAAAACGAAGAAAAAATTTTTCTGCAGAATATGCGGAAACATAGAAGAGCAAGTATGCAAGAAACACGGCCCCGCATCAACATTCAAAACACAGGATGTAAACATAAACGAGCTTTTTGATGCTGTTTTGAACAACAAGCTGAAAACAAAGACCACGCCTGATCTCATCAAAGGCGTCAGAGGAACGTCAAATAAAGATCATATTCCTGAGAACATACTGAAAGGAATCATCAGGGCAAAGCACGATGTTTATGTAAACAAGGACGGCACGATAAGGTATGACATGACTGAATTGCCAATAACTCATTTTAAGCAGAGAGAGATCAAAACATCGCTGAAGAAGCTGAAAGAGCTTGGGTATGAAAAAGATATTTTTGGAAAAGAATTGGAATCAGGAAACCAGATAATTGAGCTCAGGCCTCAGGACATTATCCTTCCTTCGGGGCAGGAAGCGCTTGATGAAACCGCAGACATTGTTTTGATGAGAATGGCAAATTTTGTTGATGAGCTTTTAGCTGTAATGTATGGCCAGCAGCCTTTTTATAATTTTAAAAACAAGGAAGATTTGATCGGCAGCATTGTTATCGGGCTCGCGCCGCATATTTCGGCAGGGATGATTGGCCGCGTAATAGGATTCTCAGAAACCCAGGGATGCTATGCGCATCCGCTTTGGCATGCAGCTTTGCGCCGCGACTGCGATGGCGATGAATGCTGCATAATGCTGCTGATGGATGCTTTGCTTAATTTCTCAAGACAGTTTTTGCCAGATAAGCGCGGCGGCAGGACGATGGACAGCCCGCTTGTTTTGACAACCAAGCTTATACCTGGCGAAGTTGATGACATGGTGCATGGAATGGATGTTGCCCGGAAATATCCTTTAGAGCTTTATGATGCAGCATCAAAATACAAATATCCCTGGGAAGTGGAAATAGAGAAATTAGGCAAGCGGCTTGGAACAGCAGCGCAGTACGAAGGCTTAGGCTTTACGCATGATGTTTCGAGCATAAATTCGGGAGTGATGTGCTCCGCATATAAAACACTCCCTTCAATGGAGGAAAAGCTTAAGGGCCAAATGGACCTGGCTGAAAGGATAAGGGCAGTTAATGCTGTAGACGTTGCACGTCTTGTTATAGAAAAGCATTTGCTAAGGGACATAAGGGGCAACCTTAGAAAATTTTCAACACAGCAATTTAGGTGTGTAAAGTGCAATGAAAAATTCAGAAGGCCGCCATTAATAGGCAAGTGCACAAAATGCGGCGGTAAAATAATATTCACGGTATCTGAAGGGAGCGTTGTAAAGTATCTGGAGCCAACACTTTCATTAGCTGAAAAATACAACCTCCCTCCATATCTAAAACAAACATTGGAGCTTACAAAAAGGATGATAGAGGGCGTGTTTGGAAAGCAGAAAGACAAGCAAACAGGATTAGGAAAATGGTTTGGCTGATCACGCTATTATCGTTTCTGCATAAGGCACATTGCATATGCGCCTAACGTTTTTTTCAAGGACCAAGTTATGATCCAATCCGAACTTGACAGCATCATTACCAATAAAGATGAGTGTGTTGGCTTTTCTAATCAAGATGCAAATTTTACTTTCGTCAAGCTCTTCACCTTTGTAAAAATCAGATGCAAGATCGAGCTGCAGATCCCCTTCTTCGAATACATGTCCGATAAGACCAGAATCGCACAAACTTAAGATTAATCTGCCGTCTTTGGCCTTATGCTGCTTTGTTATCATATCATACTCTTCCTTTTAAAGCGTGCTTTGCGCCGCAGGCAGTGCATTTCAGGAACGGAACATTGCCTTCTTTGATGATCTGCGTGTCTGGTTTTCCGCATTCACCGCACAAGACATACTCGTAAGCATACTGCCTGATTTTTTCATTGATCCTAGAAGCACTGATCTTTGTGCCTATTATCAAAGCTGTTTTAGTCAGTTCACCGGGAGTAGCCAGCTCTTTCAGAATGTATTTTACCAGATGCGCAGCATCCCTTCTCAATATGTCTGCAATCTGATAAAAATTGCCGATTACAGTCCTATTGCCCTGTATATGGCCGACAACCTTGGGCAGTTCAAATCGTTCCTTCTCGAATACAGCGCTAGGCATTTCTTTCCTGGCCTTGTCAAGCAGTTCTTCATAGTCCATGAAACAAGAGAAATCTAGTCCTTTTTTTAAATGTAATGTTTATTTGCCCTTTTTCAATCAAAAGATATTTAAATAATTCCGATTAGTTAAACAGTTCATGGTACTGGAATCAATAATATTCCCAATGAAGGCAGAAAAGCAGCCCTGGGAGATGTTTTTTGTTGGCTTAGTTTATACATCTGCGGCAATATTTCTTTCATTGTGGATTTTTGAAAAAGAAGCAAGCATGGTCATGGTATTTTTTGCGGTGATGGCAGCATTGCCGATAATTTACAATACTCTGAAACTGGAGGAATTCAAAGATATTGATTTGGCGAATGAAAAACAGCGCCTAAAGCAGCATTCAAAGGCAATATTGATTTTTTTGTTTCTTTTTTTAGGAATGACTGTTGCATTCGTTTTTTGGTATACTGTCCTGCCATCTTCTACAGTGGCGTTCTTATTTCAAAAACAAGCGCAGACAATAACCAGCGTCAATAACCAGATAGCAGGAAATGCTGTTGCACAAATTACTTTATTCTCAAAAATACTTATGAATAACCTGAAAGTGCTGGCTTTTTGCATATTATTCTCGTTTATTTATGGCTCCGGGGCAATATTCATCTTAACATGGAATGCTTCAGTAATAGCAACTGCAATAGGAAATTTCATAAGAACGAATGTTGCGCATTATGCATTAACATTAGGATCTGCAAATGCATTCGCATATTTTCAAATAATTTCCTTGGGCTTGCTTCGGTATTTTATACATGGACTGCCTGAAATAATAGCATACATATACGGCGCTCTGGCTGGCGGGATAATATCTGTAGCAGTCATAAGGCGCCATTTTCAGACAAAGAAGTTTTTCAGCATACTTATGGATGTGTCAGACCTGCTGCTGCTTGCAGTAGGATTTCTAATTCTAGCAGCCTTCATTGAGATTTATCTGACGCCAAAACTATTCTAGAACTTTCAGCTTGCCGGCTCTTATTTCAAAGATGTCGCCTTGCTTCAAGAGGCGAGTTATGATCTCCTCACAAGAGCTGTTTTTTGAATTAAGAACAACTTCATCATAGTCTGCTCCATTGCCTTTGTCAAGCTTCTTTATAATGCTGATCACCTGTGTTTGAGAATCGCCAGGCACGTTTTCAATAACATCCGCGATAATCTCCTCAACATCATCATCTGAAATTTCTTTTGATTTTTCTTCGATGCCCAATTCTAACCTTCTTAATTCCAGCCAATCCTTGTTATTCAATGTTTTCAATATTTCAGCAAGGATGTATTTTTCATTTCCAAACTCCCTTGGCCGCCCAATAACCAATATAATATCGCCAATCTTTGCATTTTCCAAAGCTTCGCTCTTTTCAAAACTTCTCAGGCCGATCTTTGCAGAGCCATCATCAACCAAGATTTCACCTTGATTTGCATTCTGGTCAAGATTTTTTGCAACAACAATCCCTATGATATTAACTCTTGATAGTTTCCTGCCATCTTCTGCAAGGACATAATTAGATGCCCAGCCCTCTTCCTTGAAGTATTTTCCATTGATCAAACTAGAAATTTTTGCCTTGTATGCCACCAACCTTTTTATTTCATTTGCCATGCTAAATCTTTTGGATTAAACTAGGCTTAGGTTCGAAGATGTCGCCAGAACGTTTCAGCCTTTCAATGACTTCATCCACATCACTTTCATCAATATTCTTCTCTTTAGCCATGTCAACCAAATCCTGAACAGCAATCTGCTTTGACCTTTCACTTAACCTGTCTATTAGTTCTTTTATTATTGTTATTTTGCTTCTCTCTGAACTTGGAATGCCTGTGGAGATTCTATCGATGTCGATCTGGCCGGTTTCTTTATCAAGCGCAATCTCGCTCAGGCAATAATGCAGTATGTCAATCGCCCTTTTCGCATCCTTTTTTGTTACTGCATCGCTCAGCCTTACTTTTGCTGAAGCTTCAGATAGCCTGACTAACGCTTCCAGCTGCCTTGCGGATATCGGTATTGATTTCATCTCACCTTCAACAGTGCCGGAAGCCCTCATCTTGAGATAGTAGCTTTGTATTTCATCGCTTGCGCCATCAGAAAGCTTAGGATGCACATTCTGCCTAGCATAAGCAATATATTTTCTCAAAAGTTTTGTATCCAATTCAACATTCTCAACATCAGGATTTTGATGCATCCCTAGAATGAACTTCGCCATTTTTTCATCTCTGTCAGGATGCGGAAGATCCTTTATTGCAAAAATCAAATCAAACCTGTTGATCAATGTAGTGGGCAAATTGATTTGTTTGGAAATAGGCTCGCCATAAGGGTCAAACCTTCCGAATTTAGGATTAGCAGCAGCCAAAACAGTTGTTTCAGCCCTTAATGTTGCCTGTATATTTGCTTTTGAGATGCTCACTGATTGCTGCTCCAATGCCTCGTGCATCGCGCTTCTGTCTTCCGTAGACATCTTGTCGAGCTCGTCGATCATACAGTTATGAACAGGTATAAAATTTGCAATATAATTGGGGCCTTCTTTTGCATCGGTTTGCAGGTTAAATACTTCTGCAGGAGGAATATCACTTATGCCTGTTATTTTGCCTATGTGTACGCTATCCTGCGCCACATTTTTCAACGTTTGCAAAGAATTTGCAGGCAATATCAGCAAAGCAGCCAATGCCCCCAATGCTCTTTGCAAAGTTCCTCTTCTAACACCATATCCGCCATCAAGCTGACTTTGTTTTATGCTGTTCATATACAATGCTTGTTTTTGACCGTGTTTTAGTTCAACTCTTACACTCTCAATCAGATCATTAACATGAGGAATTCTTCCGTCCATGGATCTGCGTTTAAGAATCTTATTCAGCGCAGCAAGTTTTGCTGGCTCAAGGCGCGAGTCCCATAACCTCGCAATATTTTCTCTGCCGGTAATGCAAACATGGAATATGGTGTATGTGCCTTCTTTTACTATTCCACCGCCCCTTGAATTTATTTTTCTTATTCTGCCAATCAGGCCAATCTTGCGCAATAGTTTTCTGTAAGTTTCAGCGGTTTGGAAATTCTGCGTTATTAGAGAAACGATTCCGCCGCCTTTTCTATTTGAAATTGATCCATCTCCATTTACCGCACCGATAATGAATGCCTTGATGTCATCATGTGAAAGATTTAACAGAACATTATCTGTCAAACCATTTTTCTTGCCAACAGGTATCCCAAAATTTTTTATTTTCTCATGAATCTCTTTAGAACCTATATGCGCATGCAGAGACCCGCGGTTATTTTTATGAACATGCATCTCTTTTCCAAAACAGGCGTTAACAAGATATTTTATTCTTTCAATCATCCACTCTTTAGTTGAATAAAAGCTTATGCCATATTTTTTCTTTGTTAAATGCCCATCTGTTGCAATCATGCCGCAAAGTTCAAGAAGAAGGATATTTTTAACATCTTTTTTTGAAATAAATTCCGTAGGCAAAACCACTGAAGCACCGGATTTTAATCTTCCGCAAGGCACCCAACGAAGGCCGTTGTCCCAAACAGGAAGAGGGTGCTCTGGCGTTATATGCAGTTTATCTCCAGTGTCAAACTTAATTTCAAAAAGTTTCTCTGCAATTCTGCGCGAAACACCTAAAACTTTTTGTTCGCATATTTTGAATGTTTTTGCATCCAAGGATTGAACACAGACCTCTTTTCCTTTAAGGTGCTCTTCATAAACTTGTTTCATCGGAATAACACTTCCGTTGGCGAGTAGAATAGCTGTATCGCCAGTAACACACAATCCCTTATTTGCCAAAACAAGCGCGCCAGCTTCAAGGCTCCAGCCGCGCAGGAATTCGTCTTTCACAACAGTTGCGGTCAAACCGGCTCCGCTGACTCCCTTGCCGCTGACATACCTTCCTTTAGGAGAGATTTTTGAAACCCTCTTGAGCAATTGGCTTTTTCCGCTCCCAGGATCTCCAATAAGTAAAATGTGGATATCGCCTCTTATTGATACGCCGTCTTTTCTTTCCTTCTTTAATCCTCCCATTAACTGCAGAATAAGGGCCTCTTTTATTCTATCATGACCATATATGCTTGGCGCAATCGAGTTTATAAGCCTTGCATAGATTTTTGGGTCTTCTGCAAGTTCTTTGATTGCCTTTAATTCTTCATGGCTTATTGTGATGTCGGAGAAATTCTCTTCTACACCTTCAATGCAATTGGCTTCAATCAGCAAATCAAACCTTGTGGATTGGCCGCCTGTCTGCAATGTTATGGGCACTTCTTTTATAATGCCGCCAATGCGTATTTTGCTTCCGGGGCTTGTTCTCTTCTCGCTTAAAGGGCTGACCAAATCACACTGCAGAAAAATCTGCATCCTTTTTGGCTGGTCCCCACCTTCCAAATCTTCCGGTGCTTCTTCCAAAACAATACCCTGCACATCAACAAGCTCCTTGCTTAACAGCTTAAATCTTCCTTTTTTTCCGCAGCCGCACCTGCTTGGCTCGCGAAATTTTTTATCGAGCTGTGGAACCGAAATAGTATTTCCGCAAGCGGGGCATTCAAATTTCGCAACAACTGCCTGGGGCCTTACATCAGATTTCTGCCTCACAATGCCCTCTGTCCAAAACAGTTTTCCTATGTGGTTGCTTCTTATGTTTCTGATCATGATCTGCTGGGTTTTAGGCAGATTTCTGAAACGCACCTTGAATTTTTTCAGATCACCTTCACGACCCGACTCTTCAATAGCAAGCTCAGCAGCCCTTACCACTTCATCGGGCTCTTCCAAAAGCTGCTCTGCAAGCTCTGGATCAAATTTTATCAGCTCTGCAAAGTCAACAATCAAGAATTTATTGCCTTTTCTTAGGTTTTCAACTATTGCCGCCCCATAAATCAAATCAAAAAATTCACCAAATCTTCTTATCTGTTCGCTTGCTTCCATTTCAAATTATTTTTTCATGACTTTCTTTAGCGTTGCTATTAATTTGTCAAGAGCGTTGTGAACTTCTTCCTCGCTTTTGGTTCCTGTGCAAACAACCTTTCCATTGCTGAAAAGCAAAAATGTTGCCTTTGCAGCAGCCAGCTTGTAAACCAATCCTGGAAATTGCTCTGGCTCATACTCAGTGTTGTCCAGCTTCATTGCAAGCACATTTAAGTTAAGATCCATACCAACGCTGCCGGAAGCAACAATGTTTTGTATATTCACTTTTGGCTGGATTGTTATCTTGATATTGATTTTTTCAAGGCTTTTTATTATCTTTTTAATGCTTTCATCTACCTTATCCATGCTTCTTGCGCCGGTGCAAACAACTTTTCCAGAGCTAAAGATCAAAGCAGAGGTTTTAGGGTCTTTTATCCTTATTACAAGCCCAGGAAACTGCTCAGGATTGTATTCCGTATTGGCAAGTGTTGCAGCCATCTTTTCAAGCGGAATATCGTGCTCTAAAGATGTAGAAACCACTATATTCACCACTTTTATGTCTCTTTCTACCTTTTTTTCGATCTTTTTAGCTTTTTTAGCCATAAAAACACCCCCATTACGTTAATATTGTTTATAAAGTTTATAAATGGCACTAGTTTATAAATACTTTTGTTTTTAAATGGCTATATTACAGTTCATAAACCCCCTTGGTTTCTGGTGGAAAACATAGGATGTAATAGATACATCATATGGCAACAATGTTTATAAAGTATTGAGTAATTATATTTAAAAAAGGAATTGGTTTAGAATAAACCACTCCAGACAGTCTGGAACTTAAGGGGGATTAAAAAATGAAAACCGAGATAACGAAAGGAATAATTTATGGAGAGACTTACCTTAAAGATGATTATCAAATAATATTCGGTTTTTATGACAATAAATTCAGCAATAAAAATCAATTAATTGAAATAATAAGAAAGACAGGTGATTATACTAATAGGATGATGAAGGGCGAGATTGTGAACATTTTTGATAATTTCCATAGTTCTGGTAGTGTTTATGGAGAGAGTAGAACGAGCATAATGGCAAAAGAGGGGATAACTGCTGGAATATTGCATGGTAGCGGGCTTAGGTTTAATGGTGAATTAAAAGCTATTTTAGAAAGGAACGGAGAAGCTCAAAAGTTGCGTGATATGAGTGAGGATATTATAAAAAGAACGGAAGCTGTAGGAAAGGATAGACAAAAATTTGAAGATCTTTTTAACTATCTTCAAGAGAAATATAATTTTACTTCTGAGGCTGCAATTGATTGTATGATGAGCCAAGGGTATAGCTATGATGCTGGGGAAGAGAAGGAACCTAGCATTTTTCAGAATTTGTTTATTAGAATACCGCAGGTTGCAAAAGAAACCGGATTAACACATTTAACTCTTTTACCTATATGTGATAGAGATAAAAGCCTTGAAAACAATGTTATCAGTTTTTTAGCTGCCAAAAGAGAAGGGAGGGGCAACAAACCAGTAACGTTATATGTTAAGACGGATAGTATCCTTTTTGATGATGCTGTTAGAAGTATTGATATGATCCGATAAAGCAGGTTTAGTTTACATAAATAAGGGAATCAAAAAGCGGAAGACACACTATGCCGGAATATTCTGATTCTTTATTGCTTGGGTTGTTTAAATCCACAACCTTTATATATAACATATGATGTACATTTCATATGAAATGCAGTTCATACGCTTTGTTTTTTGATGCATTCTCAAATAAAACAAGGTGGAGAATACTTGAAGCATTGAGGATCAAGGACCTTAGCGTTAATGAGATATGCGGCGCAATAAAAGAAGAGCAAAGCAAAGTAAGCCACAACTTAAGAAAATTAATAGAGTGCCATTTTGTAGAATCAGTAAGAAAGGGAAAAAACAAGATATACTCGCTAAATAAAAAAACAATGCTTCCGCTGCTTGAGCTAGTTGAAAAGCATGCAAGCGAATATTGCGGCAAGGTTTGCATAAAGAAAAAATGAAAAGAACATATTTAGACCATGCAGCTACAACGCCTGTAGCAAAGGAAGTTTTAGCAGCCATGCTGCCGTATTTTAGCGAGAAATACGGAAATGCAAATTCACTGCATTCTTTCGGGAGAGAAGCGAAACAAGCTCTGGAGAAAAGCAGGGAAACAATAGCAAAGTCAATAAATGCGCTGCCTGAAGAAATTATTTTTACATCAGGAGGAACAGAAAGCGACAACATAGCAATCAAAGAGCTGTTTTTTACTAACAGAGAGAAAAACCACATAATAACGAGCAAAATAGAGCATGATGCTGTTATAAACACATGTAAATTTCTTGAAAAAACTGGGGCGAAAGTAACTTACCTCGATGTTGACAAATACGGCCTTATAAATTTTGACCAGTTAAAAGACTCAATAAATGAAAAAACTTTGCTTGTTACGATAATGCACGCGAACAATGAAATCGGCACAGTGCAGGACATCGGAAAAATAGGGAAAATCTGCAGAGAAAAAAATGTGTTGTTTCATACGGATGCTGTCCAGAGCTATTGCAAGGAAAGAATTGATGTAAAAAAGCAAAATATTGATATGATGTCATTGAGCGCACATAAGATATACGGGCCTAAAGGCGTGGGGGCATTGTATGTTAAAAAAGACCATAAGAAAAAAATAGGGACTTTCCTGCACGGCGGAGGCCACGAGTTCGGATTAAGATCCGGCACAGAAAACATTGCAGGCATCGTTGGATTCGCAAAGGCTGTTGAGATTGCGCAGAAGGATTTTGAGAAAAATAACAAAAAAATCAGGACGCTGAGGGATGAGCTAATCAAAGGAGTTTTAAAAATCCCCGAAACATTCCTGAATGGTCATCCTGCAAAAAGGCTGAGCAACAATGCGAACTTTATTTTCAAATATGTTGAAGGGGAGGGCATTGTCATGAAACTGGATGATAAGGGAGTTGCTGCATCCACCGGAAGCGCATGCTCTTCGAAATCGCTGAAGCCAAGCCATGTTTTGCTGGCTCTTGGCTTAAGGCAAGAGGATGCCCACGGGTCATTAAGATTGACTTTGGGAAAAGACAACACAGAAAAAGAGATTGAACATGTTTTGGAAGTTTTGCCAAAAGCAGTTGAAGAATTAAGAAAGGCAAGCCCTTTCTGGAGAGGATAAGATGTTTGAATATTCGAAGGAAGTCATGAAACATTTCCTGCATCCGAAGAATGTGGGTGAAATTAAAAATGCAGACGGAATCGGAAAAGTAGGCAATCCCACCTGCGGGGATATTCTAATGCTTTACATCAAAGTAGAAAAAAATAAAAAAGGCCAGGAAATAATTAAGGATATAAAGTTCAAAACTTTGGGTTGCACAGCAGCTCTAGCTGTCTCTGATATGCTCGCCGATCTTGCAAAAGGCAAGACAATAGAAGAAGCCAAAAAAATCACCAATAAAAGAATCGCAGATGCGCTGAAAGGGCTTCCTAAGATAAAATATCACTGCAGCCTTCTTGGCGAGGAAGCTCTTTTGAATGCAATAAAGGATTATGAGAAAAGGAAAAGAAAAAGCTAGCGGCAACATTCATTTCTCAGATCAAAATTAAAATATTCTTTGAATTCTTCAGCAATATCCGGATAGCCTTCACTCAGCCATTCATGAATCTCCCTGCTGAAGCAATGCGCGCATACATTCATATTTCCGCCGCAAATAATGCATCTTGCTGCTTTGTGATTGTAAACTTTAAATATATTGGATCTGCTGATCAGCAATGGCACTAATGCCTTGTTTCTTTCATCTAACCAGCATGCCATCTCCTTGGCCAGGCAATTGAAGCAAACTGGCTGGGTTATCTGCTCACTGCATAAAATACAACCTTCGCTTATTTGCGGTTTCACATTTTCACCTCTTGTTCCAGGTTTGCAGAAAAAGAATGGAATTTTAACGCCCAAAAAAAGCTGCAAGAACCCGGATTTAATCGGGCTCTTAACAACCTGTTGTAGTGGCTGTATACATAAAAGAGCCACATCTATTAAGAACCCATCTCATCGAAATATGCAAAATATGGCCCATAAGCAGATAAAAGTTGAGCTATTATTTAAGTTTTATTGTTTTGCAGTTCATATTTCATTTTTTAAATACTTTTATAAAGAAAAATGCATTTTTAACTCACAATATGAAAAACAATAAAGAAAAAAACTTTATTAAAAATTTTGAGAATAAAATAAAAAAAACAATAAAAAAATTCAATCTGCTGAATAAAAAAGAGGAGATCTTTGTAGCAGTATCCGGAGGCAAGGATTCAACAGCCATCCTTTATTTGCTAAAAAAACTGGGCTATAATGTTGAAGCGATAACCGTAGATGTATTGATCGGAAAATATACGAAGCAGAACCTGGAGAAAATAAGGGGCTTCTGCAAAAAGATAAATATCGAGCTGCATGTCATATCCTTCAGGGAGAAATTCGGCTATTCTCTGTGCTACATAAGATCAGTTTTAAATTCAAAAGGACTTGATCTCAAATCTTGCACAATCTGCGGTGTTCTAAGGCGCTACCTGATCAATAAATATGCAAGAAAATTGAAAGCTGACAAGATAGTTACAGGCCATAATCTGGATGATGAAGCCCAGGCGATCTTGATGAATTTTTTGAGGAATAGATTAGATCTAAATTCAAGGCTTGGTCCGATTTCAGGCGTTGTTAAGGATAAAAAGTTCATCCCCAGGATTAAACCACTCTACTTAACAGCAGAAAAAGATATAGTTAAATATTCAAAAATACTGGACTTTGATGTCGATTACGGGAAATGCCCATGCTGCCATGATGCTTATCGTAATTTTATAAGGGGCTTGTTGAATGAATCTGAAGAAAAAAATCCGAAAATAAAGGAAAACATTGTTTTATATTTTTTAAGAGACATTAAAAATACAAAAAACAATAAAATAAATAAAGCAATAAATTACTGCAATAATTGCGGAGAACCTGCTAAGGGAACAATATGCCAGACGTGCAATTTGCTGTCAAAAATCAAGGAATAAAAATGAAAATCGATTTTGTTTTTCCATCAAACAATGAAAAAGAATTTATCGAGATAGCTGAAAAGCTGGATTATGATGAGCTGTATTTTACTTATAAAAATCAAAAAGATGCTGCTAATTTAGAAGAATTACAGAAAAATACAAAAATAAAGCTGAATATTGCGCTGATACAGCATTCCAAAAGAGTAAAAAAAGAAGATGGCGCAACGATCTTAGTCAAGGCAGCAGAGGACAACAGATATGTTCTTGAAAAAACAAAAGCAGACATTGTGTTCGCATTTGAAGAGACTGGCAGAAGGGATTTCATTCACCACAGGGATTCAGGCTTAAACCACATATTGTGCGCAATAGCGAAAGAAAAAGGCAAGACAATAGGGTTTTCATTTACTTCAATCCTCAGGTCAGAAGGAATGCTTAGGGCGCAGATTATTGGAAGGATGATGCAGAACATTGAGCTGTGCAGGAAGTACAAGGTCAGCACAATGATTGCTTCTTTTGCTGCATCTCCTTACGAGATGAGGGGATGGCACGATTTAAAGTCTTTTTTTGAACTTCTCAGTTGATTTCCGCAATATTTAAATACAAGAACTTCCAGATTATCGTTTATCAGTAACTTAATTATTTAAAATAAGTAAACTAAGTTAAATAAGTTATTTCAAATGACAAGGATAAATATAGAGATTGATGGCGAGCTGCACAAAAAGGCCAAGCTAAACTCTGTTCTACAGAACAAGACGCTTATCCAATTCATCCATGAAGCAATAGAAGAAAAGCTGAAGAAAGAGGAAAAGGGCAAAAAAGTATAAAATGGCTGATGACAAACTTGCGAATTACATAAAAAAGCAGCTGACCAGAGGATTCTCTTTGGACCAAATTAAAACTGCTTTATTGAAAACAGGGTACAAGATGGAAGATGTTAAAGAAGCACTAAATAAAACAGGATCTGGTAAAATAGCAGGAAGACCTTCAAACATTAAAAAAATCCCTTTCGTAGGCGCGATTGCTGTGACAACAATCCTGCTTGCCATTATTTTAATAATCAGCAGCCAAAACATACAAAAAAAACCCGAAAGCTCAATTATGGCTGATGAAAAGGATTTTTCAGACTGCATAAACAAATTGGAGAATATTGCCGATGTTTGGAGCGATGATGGCTTCAGAGAGATCTATTTTAACCCCGATGATTCTAATAAGATCAAAGATTTTAAAGAGTTAGCATTCGGCATTTTAAGAACGGTTTGCGAAGGCAACATAAGTTTTAGAATAATCAATGTAACTGTTATTGCCAAAGATGAATTTAATGCAAAAATCAACATGTATTGCAATGGGGCAGTCGATTTTACAAAATTAGGCAAGAATTATGAAAATGCAGTCAGAAAAGAAGCAAAGCCAGACAACTTGATTGATCGTGCTGATATTTTTTTGATTAAAAAAGGAGACGCGTGTTTGTTGAAAAATTTTAATTATTAGTGGACCAATGAAATGAAAAATAAAACAATAATAAGGGTGGTGATAATCGTAATGTTTTTATTAATCATTAATAAGTTTGTTTCTGCGGAGTACGTGACTTACACGATAGATTCTGGCTCTGATGTATTTTGCAATGATGCAGACGATACAAGGTTATCCTGTGAAGATATTGGTTCTGGATCAAATCATGGCTGCGATGAAATAGACCCCAATGGTTGTCATCCTTTTGAAGGTCCAGCTGCAAATTATGGCGAAGAGGCATGTAGAATAACGTGCGCTAATATAGGGTGCACCACGCCAGATGTAATAGATACCAAAGCATGCCCATCAACTTCCTGCGGGAATCAAACTAGAAATTGCCTAGGAAACTATACATGGAGTGATTGGTCAGAATGCCCGCAAGAGGCGGGTAATTGCTCAGCCAGTTGCGCATCTCAGGGCTTTTATTGGGACACAACAAAAAATCAATGCTGCGGCGATGATGCAACAGACAATCCCGATTTGAATGAAGGCTCTTGTTTAAATTGTCCAATTGGCGGAGAAGCTGCTAACCCATCACTCAGAGCTTGGTCCAGCACAGCATCAGCATGCTGCGGCGATGATTCTGGCGATATGGGTTATAGAACATCAGACAACAGCATAATATGCGCAAACAGCACATGGCAATGGCTCAAGGCAGATGACTGCAGGGGCGATGTTATTAACGTTTCAAATACAATGTATGTTTCAAAAGATGGAGTTTGGACAGCTTGCCCTGGGTTTACTAACATTGATGTATCCAAAACACCATCTACAACCACACAGTCGCATGGGTTTATATGCTCTAACAATGCTTCTGGCGCTTATAACATTTATGAATGCAAAGGAAATGATCAAGCATACTCTGATGGAACCGGAGCACCAATCTGCAGAGGCACTTCTGAAGGAGTAAGAAACAAAACAGGAGATTCTGTAAGGATAGATCAAACAACTTATTATTGCATAGATACAGGAGATAAAAAAATATGGTCAAATAATCTTGATGACTCTTCTGGAAGCTGCGAATCAGCAGGATTCAGCTACACGGGAAGCTTATGCTGCGGAGAAGATCCCCATGAAGATTATAACGATGTGATGAATCCTAACCCGAACACAAATTGCTGGGATGAAAGAGAGATAACAAACAATACGATTCTGTCCTCAAACGAGTTGTTTAAAAACAGCGGCCTCACAGAGTGGGTAGATGCTGATAACCTGAAATATTGGTTAAGAACAGGAGAAATCGAAGCCTTCAATGGCGGCGCAACTCGCTCAACAGCAGCCAAACTAATAAGCGGGGCATCAATAGAAAGCGACTTCATACCTGTAAGTGGAGACGTGGAATATAGATCGATATATTACTACAGCGGCAATATAAACGCAAAAATAAAGCAATATGATGCCTCTAAAAATTTTGTAAGCGATGCTCTGCAAAATTCTGTCACGCAAGCCACAGGATGGGCGTTGTACAATTCAACCTATACACCGACACAACAAACCTATTACATTAAGCTATTCCTTTCAGCAGCATCAGGCCAGACAGCATACTTTGATGATGTCTCTCTAAAAGGCGGCGAGAACATAATGACACTCAACGGCCAGTTCTATGGCTGCAATATTCCTGCTGGTTTGCAAACAAAGCAAGATACGCAGCATACCGGCAACTTAATAATTAATGACGGTTACTGCACAAACAGGGGAAGATTTTACTGCGATTACTCAAGCGAATGGCTGGACAATAATGGCCAAATGAAAAATCACACTTCAGCATCGCCTTCAGGACTATCCGCGCTTGCAACATCATACAGTTCAGCAGGTTGCTGCCAGGATTCACAGTGCTGGAACGGAACATCATGTGTTGATGACCAAGCAGGAAATCCTCTTGCTCAGGCATATGAAAACAAACGATGCTTAAGCGGAGAATGGAAGGATGATTATCAGAAAAAGACATGGAACAATGAAGCAGGATACTGCCCCGAGAAGCAGCAATGCCTTGTAAACCCATCTGGGAGTTATGCAAGCAACAACAACCCAGACGCTTATTTCACATCCACACAGCCGCAGTGCATAAACAATACACAATATGTCTTGGATCATTACTGCGAAAATGGAAACTGGACAACAAGAACAAAGCAGCTGGCATTAACAATGATTAATTTAGCGGGAAGCTCCGAATATGCTTTATTCTGCGATAATTACGCAAATGTCCTGAATTATTACAATTACATAATATCTGGAACAAAGAATGCGCAGGATTATATTTCAAATAAATGCACTTTTGGCAGCCAGGTAAACCAGCCATGCGCAAATCAGGTTTGTATTTTGAATTACAACAATAACATATTATTTGGCTTAACAGTGAATCAGGAACTGAATGCTCCAAATTATAAATTCCTTGATGTGCTGAGTTTATCAGGCTGTACAGCCACAAATGACGGCCAATTCCATTCATGCGACGCCAGCAATAAAATATGGTACAATAATGCATCAAAAACATTAATTTACAGCAATGCGGCGTTTTCAATGCCGACAACACTTACTCAGGCATATCTTAAAACATTATCGCTTATCTTATTAGGAAACCCAATACTGGCGCTGCATCAACTCATTAATAGCATTATATTGCCGTCATTTGACTTTGGAGGCAATCTGGTATCATTTGACTACTCATTTATCAACCAAACAAAAGATTTCAGCCATTTGTATATGCTAAAAACAACTGACAAGTCAATTTTCGCATTAATAGAAGAAAACATCCTCGATGCTACCGGAGTTTCAACAAAATACCTTGTGATAAATTACACCGGATTTGGCACAAATATATGCGATGATTATGTTAACAAAACAAATAAGTACATATGCTATAAAGATAATAACAAATTTTACATTGCAGCAAAGCCATTTGCAGACAAAGTAACTGATGCAGTATTCAACCTATGGCGGGACTTCACTTCAAAATTAAGGATTGCCGGAACAGGCGGATCAATTGACATGCTATACGCAATAGCGGATACTGGTTGAAATGGAAAATAAAAAGATAATAAACAGCCTGAAAATTGTTTTTGCAGTAATCATGCTGCTGCTTTTAATCAAAATAACAATCCCGACAAAAACAGTTAATGGACAAGAGCCATTCACAGTTGACTTCAAGGGATTTGCAATATCGGCGAACCCAGTGGCTTCTTATTCCTGGGACTTTGGCGATGGAACAAAGAGCAATGAGCAAAATCCAACTCACATATATGCTTCAGCAGGAACTTACAACTCAGTTTTGACTATAACTGATAGTAGTGGAAAAACCGCGATAGATGTTGTTACAGTAGTAGTTTCTACAGCAAATGCCCCTCCAATAGCAAATGCCGGGCTAGATAGAACATCTGCTGTTAGCACAATAACACAATTAGATGGCTCTGGCAGTTCTGATCCAGAAGGAGCTCAACTAACTTATGGTTGGGCGCAAATCTCAGGCACATCTGTAACCTTATCATCAACAACTGCTCAAAAGCCATCATTCACAGCAACGCAACAAGGAACTTATGAGTTTCAATTAACAGTCTATGATGGCGAGCTTCACAGCCAGCCAGATAAAGTTATAATCACAATAACTCCTTCAAATAACCAGCTTGAAATTTCAGATATCAGCATTACTCCAATCACATCATCATCAGGAACAATGTTCGAAATTACAGCAACAGTTGTTGATAATACACAATCCGGCGTGAACGTGGCTGCAGACATACACAGCCCAGGATTGGCAGATGACCTTGTGCTTACAAGCCAAGGCAGAAACGAATATATGACGGAGTGGGATTCGGCAAATGCACCTTCAGGCGATCATACAGCAGAAATAACAGCAACTTCAAACACGCCTGTTTTGACAGATACAGCATCTACTCCCTTTTCAATAGAAGAAGGTGCAGCAGAATGCGCAGTTTCAGCATCATGCACAGCAGAGCAGACTTGCATATTTTCAATGAATGCAGAAACTAATTCACATGCATCGCAGTCATGCGATGCAGCATACAAAGTCTGCTGCCCAAGCAGCAAGTTCACAAGCAACAGCTGCGGAACAACCATATTGAAGCTTAATGCAGCTTCAAATGCGCATGCAGCAGAGCCTTCAACAACAATAGCAGGATATTCAACAAATATCTGCGTTTCGCCAAGCACAACACAATGCGCGAATAGGGACGGCGCATGCAACGCTGACGAGACATGCATCGCCTCCTTAGCGCAGGCAACAGCATCGCCTGTTTACAACACTCATGTTGCAAAATGCGATTATTACAGCCTGAAGATATGCTGCAAATAAAATGAAAAACAAAATTGAAACCAAAGGGGCGAAAAAGATGGAAAAAACAAAAATCCTTTACATCATTATAGCAATCTTAATAGTTATAATTGCAGGATTGTTATGGAATTCGTGGTATAACAGACAGATTTTTGCTGCACAGCAAAGCGGCTATAATATAGGGTTGCAGAACAGCATTATTTCAATAATTCAGCAATCCAGAAACTGCCAGCCCGTAAGCTTGTTTGCTGGAAACCAGACATTTAATTTCATAGATGTAGCTTGTTTAAGGACAAATGAGCAATTAAGCGAAACCAAGCAATAAATAAAACATGAAAAAAACCGATTTATCAAAAATTGAAGAATATGATCAGGTACTTAAAGATATACGATTTTTGCTTGACAAGGCCAAAGCACAGGCCTATAAGGCAGTAGATAATGTAAGGGTGCAAACATACTGGCAGATAGGAGAGAGAATAGTAAGGGAAGAATTGCAGCATAAAGAAAGGGCAGATTATGGGCAATACCTCTTAGATAACTTAGCGCACGATTTAGGCTTTTCTAGGAGATTAATGTTTGAGATAGTCCAATTCTACAGAACATATCCAATTGTGCAGACAGTGTCTGCACAATTAAGCTGGTCCCACATTGTTGAATTAATTAAGCTTGCAAAAAAAGAGGAAAGAGATTTTTATGGGCAACAAATAATTCAAAATGGCTGGAGTGTCAGAATTGTTCATCAGGAAATCAAAAAGAAGCTATACCAAAAGGCCTCCCAAAAAGGCACATTAGCCATTAAAAAGAGGCTTCCTCTAAAAACCATTGAACCCGAACAAATTTTCAAAGAGGTCTATCATTTTAATTTTTTAAGCTTAGATGAAAATTCTAAAGAAACGGAGTTTAAAGATGCCCTATTGAATAAATTTGAAAAATTACTCCAAGAACTAGGCTCAGATTTCTTTATTGGCAGAAGAGAGGTTCCAATACTGATCGCAGGCAATTATGATAAAATTGATTTAGAGTTGTTCCATGCCGGATTATTGTGCTATATTTTGGTAGAAATAAAAACTGAGGAGTTTAAGCATTCTCATGTGAGCCAGATGTACTCTTATCTTAACTGGTATAAGGAGAATAAATTGAAGAATGGCCAGCGTTTGCCGATTGGCTTAATAATCTGCAAAACTAAAGATGATGAAACAGTGCATTATGCATTGGGTGGTTTAAAAAAGGAAATTTTTGTTGCCGAATATAAAATCAAGCTTCCAAGTGAGCAAGAAATTAAATCAAAATTAAAATAATGAATAAACATAAGATAAACTAAAAACTAAAAAGGGTGAGCTAAAATGGAAATAAAACTGAACATAGCAAAGAAACATTTGTATATTTTAATGGCTTTTGTTTTGGCTGTAGTTGGCCTTGGGCTAGTCATAGCGTTTAATACAGAATCACCGGAAACATTCGGACACAGCTCAGGGGAAGTGATGGTTAATATCAGCGGCATGCAGAAAACATTACAAAAGGCGATAGATGCTAAAGAGCTGGGAGGCGGCCGAATACCGCTTTTTTTCTCAGGCACTCTACCAACATCAGTTGAATGGGAGGCGGATGTGATAATTAATGGCAATTATGCAAGATTATGTGACGTGGTTGGAAGAACTTATGATGGCGCAGTAGATGCAGTAGCCCATTATACGCACTTAGGTGGAGGCCGTGGCGGGTATTTTTATAAGGACTGGTATTACGTAGGACCTAGGTTTTGTGATGATGACACGTGGTATTATGGTTCTCCTAGCCCAGATGGGCTAGCCAAGGATGACCCTGCTAATCTATACACTGTTTGGCGCTATAGTGGAAATTGCGGGTGTTGTCCTGACATTAATGGCTGGACCTTTGAAAGAAGAGCAATTGTTTATTGTAAATAATTGCTCATGCATTAATAATATTTGCAAAACAAACCATGAAATAAAAAAATGACCAGAAATAAAACACTTTACTCGGTTTTTGTATTTTTTCTATTAAACACATTCCTAGTCCAAGCTGCAATGCCTCAGAGCCAAGTCAAGCATTATGAAATATCGCTTGAGCTGAAAGGCAATGCGCTTGTTCTGGATCACGTCTATGTAATAGGCGGCAAGGCTCCTGCAAGGGTAGAGCCTGAAAATGGCTATAGGCTGGAAATAACATCTTTTGACAACCAAATACTGGATTCATTCAAGTTTTCAATGTTCGGCAATAAAACAACTGTTAGAACACCATACTTTGAGAATGGAAAGAGAATTGAAATATTTGATCAAACCGGCATAAGGGCGCTTGATATTGATGTTGGCAGGTATGCAAAGAAGTGCGGCAACAACATATGCGGACAGGATGAAAGTCCATTATCATGCCCTCAAGACTGCCCTTCAAAAGAAAAGCAATTTGCAGGAATAGGCCTTTATTCGATCATAATAGCCGCTGTAATAATGGCGATAGCATTGATCATATTTTTCATTGAAAGAATGAGAAACAAGTTTTTCAAAAAGCTGGAAGAGAAAAAGCAGCTCGGTAAAAACGAAGAGCTGAAAAATTACATAGAAGATGCAATCAGAAAAGGCTATACTGCAGAGCACATTGAAAAAGGCCTTATAAAACTAGGCTGGCCAGAGCATTTGGTTGATGAAATCATTGAAAATATAAAAAATAAAAATGAGACTAAATAACATTAAAAGCAAAAAATCGCAGATAACGGTTTTCATGATAATCGGAATAGTCATCTTAATCATCTTCGGGTTGGTTTTTTATGTTATAAGCTATGCTGCAAAAAAAGAATCCGGAGGGGAAACAGAATTGACAGAAGAGCAGCTGCAGGAAATAAAGCCGATACAGAATTATGTAACATTCTGCCTTGATAAAGTCTCAGCAGATGCTTTGCAATTATTGGGAAAGCAGGGAGGCGTGATTTTCAAATCACAGGGAGGAACAATAAAAGAATATGATGCTTCGGAATTAGGCAAATTTTATTTGAAAGACGGCAGTTATATTGTGCCTTATGCAATAATGCCGTTAAGCATCTCAATACTTTCTTTATCAGCTGAGCTGCCAGCTTATCCATGGCAGGATTACCCGAACAACCCGCCATTATTCAGAGTTTATGGGGAAGACAGATTCCCGCCACTGTATAAGAGCCAAGGCTCTCATTCATTGCAAAGGCAGCTTGAGTCATATGTGAATGACCATATCCGAAACTGCACAGATTTCAGCGTTTTTCAGCCGCAGGGATTCAGCGTTATTGCAGAAGCGCCGAATACATCAACTATTATCGGAAAAAAAGATGTTTCAGTTAATCTTGTATTTCCATTAGAAATAACAAAAACAGCAGCGGGCCAGAAAGTAAAGATCAGCAAATTCAATTCAAATCAGAAAGTAAGGCTTAAAACAATATATGACTTTGTTAAAAACATAATAAACAAGGATGTGACAGATATTGGCTTTGACCCAAGAACATTGAGCAGCAGCGAAATGCAGGTTATTGTCACAGCAGAGTATTACAACAAAGATGACCTGATAAATATCATGGATACACAGTCAAAAATATGGAATGAGCCTTATATTATGAGGTTTGCAAGGAAAAACAGAATGCCTGCATTGCAAAAAATTAGCAATCCTGCGGGATCATTTAATGCGGGCGATTTAATCACAAATACAAGCAATGAAATCAAAATAAATGATGTGTTGTTATTTAAGCCCGTTGCAGATGACCCGGATGAAGATGCAGTTGATTTTGTTTATAATAAAAATAATTTACACGCAACCTTGACGTTCCCTTACAATATAACCAATGATGACAAAATAAATGGCCTAAAAATAATTGTTAATGCAACAGATGGCGAACTGTCAGATTATCAAGAAGTAAAGACCCCGATATCATAAAAATGAAAAATAAAAAAATAAAACTAGCGGTGTTCGTAATTTTCGCAGCAGCATTCATCACATTACTGGCTACATTCACATTTCCACAGGCGCAGCAATGCTGCTACAATCCAAATGCGGGGTCAAGGATCTGCACAGACTCAGCATTAGCAAACTGCTGCCCGACACCGGAAGCATCATACTCTGATTATTATTCTGCTGCAACTGGCTATGGCCCGCAAGATTATGCAAACTGCAATGCCAATTATTACAGCGGCACACAAGGTTGTTCTGCGATATCAAAATGCACAAACGTGGGATGTTGCTGCCCTGGCGGAACAAGCTATGTGATAGAATCAGAATGCCCAACAACATCAACCTCAACATTCACAGCCTATAACGGAAGAACGTGCACAGATGTATGCGCCACTACTCCGCCACCGCCTCCGCCAACAGGAGCATGCAATGATGTAACATATAAGCAGCCGCCTAATGCAACAACAACATATCCCAAAGGCGAACTTGGAGTGCAGCTGAACTTTTACGCATCATGCACTGTCAGCCAATACATCATTTCAAAATGCATTACGGGCAACTGCGCTTCATACACGCAGATTGCAACAACGCTAAACAATTTCTACATTGACGGCGATGTGCTATGGGACACAAACTACACTTACAAGATAGTTGCAGAATATTCCTTATCTGGAGCTTCAGATCCGCGCTACTTAAACACTACAACAGGCAATGTAGAATGCTGGAATAAGCTTAGCAGCGACAAATTCTGCCTTCATAATTCAAGCTATCTGGAATTTAAAACTTATTTGACTGATAAAAAAGGATTCAGCGCAGATGAAAATGCCTTTTTATTAAATGCAAAAACAAGTTATGGCAGCCGCTTCAACAAAGCATATACTTGCAATGATAACAACAAGCTAGTCGGCCCGGATCCATCCTGTTCATCAACTTATGCAGATATATGCGCGGCAGAAGGAGCAACAGCGCAATGCCTTAAAGCAGGGGCATGCTCAAATGCAAGCGCAAATCCATATGGGATTTTCTTTAGTAAAAGCCTTTGTGAAGGGGCAGTTTCTCCAAAATACTGCTTCTATGACAGGTCGCCTTCAATTACAAACTATTGCTATGAGTGCAGCCCAAGCATGCTCTGCTATGATTACAGGTCAGAATCAGCATGCAGCAGCAACAACTGCAACGTTGGAAACTGCAAATGGATACCGACAATTGCAGAACTCGGAATAGGAGTATGCGCTGATCTTGACAGAAGCAATTGCGAGTTATGCAATCTTAAGGGAACAAGCTCAGCCTCAAATCTTCAGTCATACAATGAGATATTTGACATATGCACTTTGGGAAAAGCTACAGCACTATCAACAGCAAATTATCCCTGTTATGTCAATGGCACAGCAGCTATTAGCTGCAATGCAATGACCTGCGTGAATTATACGCAAACAGAATGCGGAACCCAACACATAACCCTGGATTCAAATAATAGAATTACAACATCAGGCGCAGATTCGTGCAAGATAGGGGTATGCGAATATATAAATGGCAAGTGCCATAAAAACACAGACAACAATAATGCGCAGGACTGCGCAGATGGCAACAACAGCTGTGAAGCAGACTACTTCAATCCAACAACAACAATTGTGCCGGTAAAGGCAACAGACAACTCATACGAATATCTGGACATTCAGATTTACGATAAAACATCCAAATCAGACTATGGCAGGAGTGTTTTGGCGCCAGGCAGCTACAGAACATATCTTTGCCATTATGGCCCTGGAGAGGCGGAATGCGGCGCGGCAGGCCATCCTTACAGCAATTCAACAACACAATTAAAGCTTTATGTAAATGATTATACTGTTTCTATCTATGATGGCGCAATCCAGACATTTTTATTCAATCTTACAAGCGACAATGACCCGGCAACGTCAGACAACAATATAATAAAATATTACACAGAAGATCCTAGCCATAATCTTGGAATCGTGCAAAGCGTACTTATTACACCAGTTCCAACTCCGCCACACATACTTAACATAATCATAACAGAAGGCACCGAAGTAAATGATGTTATTTACACAAAAAATGCCTTGCCAACAATAACTGTGATATTTGATGAGCCTGCAACGATAATATTATCGAAGATAAACAGCTCAACAGCAGACATAACATTCAGCACCAATTCATCAGGCGATCGTAAAACATATACATTTATTCCAACGGCAGCATTAGGCCAGGGCAGCTATACTTTTTCAGTGAGGGCAAAAGATGATCTTGAAACTTTAATGCCAACAGTATTTGCAAAAGCATTTGTTGTTGATACAACTCCGCCAACAGTGACTTTGCAGAGCCCGAAAGATGGCAATTATTCTTTAGAAGCAACAATGGCAATAATATTCAACTTCAGTGAAAAAGTTTTCTTGGATGACGTAACTGTCAATGGGGCGTCATTAAACATTTCAACATTTTCATCATCATCTAACAAGCTTTTTACAAAGTCTCAGCAATTTTTAGATGGCAGTAAAACGCTGGTAATAACAGCACACGATTATGCTGGCAACACAGTATCCTCGCGCACCTTGTTCGAAATCGATGCAATTCCATTAGTGATAACAATGATACAGCCACCTTACAATGTTTCATCGACACAAAGGTTCAATATAACGCTGCTAACAGACAAGGCTGTGCAATGCAGGCAAACCCTTGATATATCGGTTCAGTCATTCAGCAACATGGCCGGCTTTGATAGTTCAAATTCAACAGCGCATCAATTATACAACATCTACTTAGCAGACGAAAACAACCATAACTTTTACGTAAGATGCAATGATACCATCAGAGGCCTGGTGAATGTGACCTTCATCATAAGAGTTGATTCATCGCCTCCGCAAATAATAACAGCATATGCAAACCCATCGCCCGTGGTGGAATTCCCTCCAAATGTCACATTGAATGTTCAGACAAACGAGGCAACACTCTGCAAATACAGCAATACAACACAGAACTATGCCCTGATGGAAGGGAACTTCTCAAGCTATGCACAAAAGCAATTCAATACAATACACCGCCAGATATTTTACCTTCCGCTGGAAGAGAGAAGCTATACATATTACGTTGCATGCGAGAATCTCGCCGGTTGGGCATCAGCAACATCCGCCATAAACTTTGCAGTCAACCTTAGCGCTCCAATCACAATAGCAGTTTATACACTTGCATACAGCAATATGAACCAAACAAAGATAGATATAGGCACTAATAAAAATGCAGAATGTTTTTGGGGAATTAGCAGCTCTTCAATGATCTATTTATTCTCAGAAACAACAGGCTACCGCCACAAGCACACCCCCGGTCAGCAGGAAGGCTCAAACACATATTATGCGAAGTGCATCGCTGCAGGATTATGGTCTGATCCAGTAACAATCACTTTCTTAGTTGACACAAAGAAGCCGAATATGAGCTATGTTGATGATTCCAGCAATTTAGCTAATAATACGCAATACTCATATTTCTCTGACAGACTGCAGGCAAAATGGCACGGCACTGATGCAGGATCGGGGATATGGTACTATCAATATTTACTGGAAGACAGCTATTTGAATGTGGTTGTGAATTGGACAACAAGCTCAATAGATGACCAATGGTATTGGTTAACGAAAGACAATGAGCCAAACTGGATGCAGAGCAATGGAACAAAGCTGAACTTAACAAACCTAAGAACATACAAATTTAAAGTAAAGGCAGTTGATTATGCGAACTGGACAAGCGACGTTATGTCCAGCGATGGCGTGACAGTCGATATATCAAAGCTACCAGGCCATTGCATAGATCTTTTATTTGAAAGCGACACAGAAACAGATGTGGACTGCGGCAAACAATGCGCGGGTTGCATTAGCGGCAAGAATTGCCTGATAAATTCAGACTGCCTGAGCGGCTATTGCCCAAATTCAACTAAGAAATGCGCCAATCCTTCATGCAACGATGATATCAGGAATGGAGATGAAACAGACATAGACTGCGGCGGAAGCTGCTCAGACTGCCCAGAAGGCAAGAAATGCATACAAGACAACGATTGCGCAACTAATTTAAAGTGCAAGTCAGGAATATGCAAAAAAAACATCGACAGCTGTAAGGATGCTAAATTAAGCGGAGATGAAACAGACATAGACTGCGGCGGAGGGTGCGACCCATGCAGCCCGGATAAAAATTGCCTGTCCAACAGTGACTGCAAAACAAATTATTGCAGCCCGAATAAAAAATGCATAAACCAGACATGCAGCGACAATGTAAAAAACAATGATGAAACTGACAAGGACTGCGGCGGATCAAACTGCCCCAAATGCCATGTTGGAAAAACATGCTTAATTTCAAGAGATTGCGCAACAAACTACTGCCTTAATAGCCAGTGCACTGAAAAAACAACCGGCTCAACAACTGAACCAAATCCTGAAAAATCAGGGGGCTTCAATTGGTTCCCGATATTATTGGCTGTTCTGATAATTGCAGCACTCGGCGGAGGAGGCTATGCATTCTATGAATATTACTACAAGCCTTATCTGCAGAAGAAAAAGCCCCACTATTCGCCAAGAATGCAGCAGCCAATAACACTGTCAAGACCGGAAGCAAAACCGGGATTTATGCAAAGGCCTGCGCATCGATCCATGGAAATAAAGCGGGCAGCAGAGAAAAAAGAAAGGGAAAAGGTTTTCAATGCCTTTGAAGAAGAAAATACTCCTGAAAAAATAGCTGAAAAGCCAACCGAAGCAAAAACTGAAGAAAAGCAGGTTGAACAAATAGACGTTGCAGAAGAAAATCCGGGAATAACAAAAATAAAGCCTGAAGTAAAGGGAGATATTTTTGCTAAATTAAGAATATTGGCTGAAAAACCGAAAAAAGAGATTAAAACAAAAGAAAAACCAGCTGCATTAAAGAAAGAAACAGATAAGGATGAGGCATTTAAAAGATTGAAAGGGGTTATAAAGAATAATTTGAAAGGGGATTATGCAAAGAAATTGATTGCATTGGCAGAATCAAGGAAAATAGCCAAGCAAGACCTCAGCAGAACATTCTCCAATCTTCTTAAAACCAAGAAAATCACAAGAGGACTTGCAGAAGAAATATTATCGCAGCTGATAAAGCTGGATAAAATCGCAAAATCAGACGCAAGGTCTCTTTTGTTGAATCTTGCAGACCAGAAATTAATAACAGCAGCCCAAGCAAAGAAAATCCTGTCAAATCTTGATGCGGAATAAAAACATGGCAAAAGCAGAAGTTCAAAATCTTGTGTTTGTTTTCATACTTGCATTGCTAGTTATAGCGTTAGTTATGATTTTTGGATTCAAGGCGATACGCGATTTAATGGTGAAGTCGACAGAGGCGGACTTTATAAGGTTTAAGACATCCTTGGAGAGGGATATAAGCGCAATAACAACAGAGGCAGGCAGTTCCGAGCTTCTGGATTTAAAGCTTCCTGCGGGTTATAATCAGATATGCTTTGTTGATGATGGCCTGATAGGCAGTTCATCACCTTCTGCTAGCTTGAACTCCATAATAAAAAACAGCATCAGCTCAGGCGTTAAGAAAAATATATTTCTGGTTAAAAGCAAGGCATCAGTTGAATCATTTTATGCGGGAAAAATCAATATTCCGGACCCAGATCTTACAGATTCTGCAAACCCTTTGTTTTTATGCGCAGATGCCTCTTCTGGCAGAGCCACATTCAGAATAACAGGCAGGGGCAACTATGTTGAAATCTCGGAATCTTAACAGAAAAGCTGTTATCGAGGTTCAGTTCAACTGGATCTTTGTGCTAATTGCAGGCTCGCTTATACTTCTATTCTTTATTGCAATTGTCAACTGGCAGAGAGGGCTTGCAGAAACTAACTTGGCGAAAGATGTAAGGAACAATTTGAGGACAATAATAATGCACTCAAAGCTCGGCACAGAGGAAAGCAGGGAAAATCTGATAAGAACCCCAAATAAAAGAATCAATTTTGTCTGTGAAGAAGCAACATCCTCTTTTAACATAGAAAAAACAGGAGTTTCAGAGTCATTGGCAACAACAGTATTGTTTTCGCCGGATTACATAAAGGGGAGAGAGATGGTTACTTACACAATGAAATGGAAATCGCCATTTTTTATTATGAATTTTCTGTATATTACGAGCCCGGAAGTGAGGTATATTTTAGTCAAGGATGCAACAACAGAGGACAAGGCAAAAGAGTTTTATGATATGCTGCCTGAAAAAATATCAAAAGAGATAATTGATATCAGCAAGCTCACAGTTGAAAGTGACGATAAACTGGAGGATAAAAATAATTATGAAATAAAATTTATATTTTTTAATGCTGCTACAGGCACGATCGACATAACAAACGCACCTTCTTTTTTTGATAAAATGAAAAATCAGATTACTGCAGTAAGTATAAATGATGACGAAGTAAAATTTTATGAGTATGATGCAAATTCAAAATATTTTCGAGTACAACCGGGTAATGCACTTCCTTTTCTTGAAGTGCCTTCTTTGATTGGAGCAGTATTCGCTGAAGATGCCGAGAATTACAAATGCAACATGGAAAAAGCATTCAGGAAATACAAGATAATGGCTGAACTGTACAAGAACAGAAATGAGCTTATTGGTGCAGATGCAACACATTGCTCATATTATACAACAACCGCGTTGGATGATATGATATCAAAATTAGATGGCGGTTTTGGTTCAGCAGATACAAGTGTAATGAATGCAATAAATGCCGATGCAACTGCATTAATTCGACAAAGTTTAGACGCAGAATCAAATTCCTGCCCTCTGATCTACTAAAATGAAAAAAACAAAAGCCCAGCTGATGAAAATGGGGGAAACGATAATGGTGATCTTCATATTTATCATAATGGTCTTTATCGGCATGGTGTTTTATGCGAAATTCTATACTGGCGAAGTAAAAGAAAGCACAAAAGAGGCATTCAGGCAGCAGTCAGTTGAAATAGCAAACCTGATACAGTTCCTTCCTGAATTGCAGCAAACTTACAAAAATATCACTTACATAAGCTTTGATTTGTATAAGATCGGGGCATTCAATAAAATAATAGCGCCTAATCCTCCAGACTTGAATAACAGCTACTATTATGACCTTTTCAGGTTTAGCGTAATAAAAATCAACCAGATTTATCCAGCACTTACTCTGCCAGATGGCGAGTGGGTTCTTTACAACAAAACAGCCAACTACTCAACATATTATCTCACGTATATCCCTATCATTATTTATGATGCTGTAAACGACAGAAAAAATTTCGGAGTCTTGACAATACAATCATGGCAGCCAGACTGAATAAAAAATCACAGACTGAAGTTCTTGGCCTGGTCATTGTAGTTGTACTCATATCGTTTGTGCTGCTTTTTGCGCTGGTTTATATCATTTCAAAGCCGGCTTCAACAACAAGGGAAAGATACATAAAGTCAGAGCTTGCTTCAAATACGCTGTCGACATTGCTTGGAACAACAACAGACTGCAATAATTATGAGATCTGGGAGCTTTATGCAGACTGCGCAAAATCAAGCGCGCATATAAGCTGTTTGAGAGGAGCAGCAACAGAAGATTCATGCCAGCATGTTAATTTTATTGTCACAGACATCCTTGATGAAACCTTAAAACAAACATTTAAACGCAATGCATTTAAGTTCACAGCATGCACAGCAAACAGAATGTCAAATGAAATAAAATGCACAGAAACAATGCTGAATATAACTGAAGGCGAATGCACAACATGGTACAGTGCAAGCCAGCCCCTGCAGTCGGCATCCGGATTATTATATTTTAGATTGGATATTTGCGGGGGATGACTAGTTTATTTGTACTTAATCCAGTGACATCTTTCTTTGCGTAATCTTACAGACTCTACTTTGATTCTACTACCACGCGAAAAAATATATTGGCGGCGTTTTTAATATCAATTTCATTGCGCCCTGTTGATTGTTTGTCAGTATTGCTTGGCTGGATAAAATATCGTGTGACATATCCTCCTTTTGCAGAGTCTTGGCATAGCTCTTGCACATTATTACCACACCCCACTACAGGTATAGATTTTATCCAATTTATATCTACGCCTAACCTTTTGGCTAGTGACTCGTCAAATAAAGCCGTTGTTATGATGCTGGTCTTGACCTTGTTTTTAAAATAATTATTATTGACTTCAAAATAGTATTTCGTAGCAGGTCCTGGGAAAAATACATATTCCCATTCTGCTTCCATTGGTAAACGATATGTTATTTTTTCTTTCTTCGAGAGTATGCTGCAAAAATTTAGAGCATCATCTATAGTGGCTTCAACGGGTCCGCTTGCGGTAAAAGGATTTTCACCATAGATGTCAATAATGTTTTTGTTATTCGTTACAGCATCGTATTGACCTTTCGTTACATACACATTACCGACATAAAATGGTTTTGTTATTTGCACACTACTCCGATCAGCTTTGTTATCCAGTTTGCTCATGATAAATTGTCCAGGTGGAATAAGGACAAACTCCATCCCGACTGTGTTTTTATAAAGCGTATGCACAAATGAATCAATAGTCTCTTTTCTTTCGCTATGGATTATTTCAACTTTACGTGCCTCTGAACTCCAACCCCTGGGGATAGGGGGTATTTTTGCATAAGGAGGCAGTACAATAGTTTTAGATCCTCCCCTCTCAACAATTTCTTTAACTACTCTTATGACTTCCTTGTTTTCAGTAATATTCAAATGATTTGCATTCACAGTTTCTAATCTGTAATTTTCTTTATTGCTCACTTTATCAATCAAATCTGCACTTTCAGCAGGGACAACGCCATCACTAGGGCCTTTAATCAAAAAGCCTGTTGCAAAATTATTATCACTTCCTCTAACAACGCAATAATAAACGCCCGGCTTTAAACCAAATTTATTCAGTTCACTTTCAATAAAGCCGTCTGGAGCTGAGTTTAAATCATAAACTGCTCTTCTTCCCCAGCTAGAATCGACGAAGTTGATTAGCGTTGTAGGTTTTGTAAGCACATCCAAGAAACCTTTGATGCCCTTGGCGTGAAGAGGCTCTGTTAATGAAGGCATCTTTAAGAGGTCAGATTTCGGGCCTTTTGTCTGTTCGATTATTGAAGGAGGAATTGCATCATACCTTTCTCCTGCCAAGGCAGCATGATAGCACACAATATCAGCTAATGGGCTCCCATGATTTGGCGTTCCAATCATGACAATTGCCTTGACTTTCGAAACAACATCCGCAAAGCTAGCATTGCCGCATTCTATATAGTGTCTTCCAACAAGGCCGCCCATGCTGTGGCCAACAAAAACAATGCGGTTTACATTGACATTTTTATTTTCAAGCAGCTTTATCCTATCTCTTATCACAATATCCAAGTCATATGAAAAAAATTTTATTCTTTTTTCTGTGCTCGGGTAATCAACATTCAGCACATAAGATTGGTCTTTGACAACATCTTCTATCCTATTCATATCACCAGAGCTGCCTTTAATTCCATGGCAGAGTACTGTCAATACAGCTTCTTCAGCAGATGCAGTTATTGGGCTGGATAGAATAGAAGCGCCTATGAATAAGCCGCCAGCTAGACTAATAAATCGTTTCCCCCATTTTGAACTAACGAGCTTTTCGAGCATTTTGGTTTAACTATTGCATGTTTAAAACCTATTTACTTAAATTTTAACAAAGATTTAAATATTTATTTGTTTTGAAAGCCAATATAATAAAAAGACCAGCATGAAATCAAAAAAATCAATGACTCAGGAGCTGATTGTGATAATACTTGCGGTAATTTTCTTTATACTGCTTCTTGTGATTGTTGGCATGAAATTAGGAGGAGTCTTTAATGCGAAATAAAAAGGCGATTGGAAAAACCAGCGATATATGGAATGCTGTGCTTGTAAGCCTAATACTTGGCATTGCTGTTCTTGCTTTCTTTGGAATTCCCTGGCTTACTGCATGGGCAAATAGCGCCCGCGGAGTTGGCGAAGACGAGAAATGCAGGACTGCAGTTAAGATCGCTGCAGAAACAGGCATGGGAAAGGATTTAAAAGAATGCAAAGCAGTTCCAATCACAATAAAAGACTCCAAGAACAAAGATGCTGTGAGGGAGCAGCTTGCCCAGACAATGAAAAGATGCTGGGACAAGTTTGGAGCAAATGAAAAGCCGCCATTAAACCCTTTTGTAGATAAATATGAGTTCTGCGCTATCTGCTCAATAAACACGTTTGAAGGGTTTTCCGAGGACATTGATGGATTTGCGCTTTACCTTACAGAGCACAATGTTCTTGGCAAAGACGAAAAATACTATGAATATTTTTATGGAGCTCCGGCAACAGACGAGGTCATTAAGTATTACAGGGAAGATAAAACCAAGATTTCAACAAAAGTCAGATATGCTACAGTGCTTTACGCCACTAAAGAAACTAACTGGCAGGGGATTTGGAAAGGTCTTGGAATTGGCGGAGGAGTTGGCGCGGGAGCAGGAGCAGGCGGACTGGTAACAGCGGCTACCCTTGCGATGTTTGTGCCTGGTTTGAATGTCATTTTGATTACTGTTGGCGGTTCTGCTGCCATCGGCGCAGGGATTGGCGGCATAATTGCCGCAGGGCATTTGGCAGGATATACGCCAATGGTCATGCTAGTTCCTTATGATTATATGCCGTTATCAATAAAGTGTGTTGACTTAGGAGTTGATCCGTTTGAAAGCTATTTCAGTTAAGTTTAAATAAAACAAGATTCAGCTTATTCAGATGAAAAACAAGAAAGCGCTTGAATGGAATGCTTTTGGCGGCTTGCTGATTACGTTGGCAATTCTTCTTGCATTGCTGATAATAGTCAGCCTGCTTTCGGGAAAAGGATGGGAGCTATGGGAAGGAATAAAAAAGATATTTGGCGGATAAACAAAAAGGGCGATTTTCAATTCAGCCCGATTATAAGAGCAATCATCGTTATTTTAGTTGTGATTGTTGTCATTTTCTTATGGAACAGCACAGCATTTGCAGGCATCAAAGCATTCCTTGGGTTTAAGATTCCGGGCCAAGACCAGCAGATAGAGCCATTGACAAACTATGATTTTTACAATACGTTTGTTAAAGAATACAGGGAATGCAAGCTCAGCCCTTTTAAAGAATGCAGATGCAAGATGACTTCTCTGGAAAACAGGCTGCCTGCAGGAAATGCAATAGAGCTGACTGAAAATGGCGGAAATGTGGAAATATCGCTTGTAGAGTTTACGTTGAAGTATGAGAATGACAAATGCCGATTTAGCGCTAAAGAAAAAGATGCTGCAGCTGAACCTGCGATAATAAAAAATGACGCATTATTTACATTAGACTTCAAAGTTGCTGAAAAAAACAAATTAACAATATTTGCAATAACCAAATCTAGTGGCTGCCCGTTAGAAGGTACGTTAATTAAAGATTATTCGACGGGCAATCAGGAGGATGTCTTGCCTGCAGGCGGTTTTAGCAATCATATAGCCAGATTCGAATCAAGAACGCAATTTTTTTCAAAGGATCAGCTCGATTATATCCGGTCTAAATGGGAAAAATTAGTTGAATGCAAAGCCCCCAAAAATGCAGAGGAAGCAGATCAGAAATTCGAAGCGTTTATCAAAGAAATCGATGAGTTTAACAGCGGATCAGAAACAACTAAAAACATAAAATTGGGGCTTCCAGAGAGTTATAAAATAAAACTAACGGGAATTGAAGTTTCGTTGTATTGGTCAAAATATGAGCTTACGAAATCAGCCACATCATTATGCTCAACTGACAAAGACCTGCCAAATGGCAATTATTTGCTTACAAAGACCAGGTCTGATCCGGGAATCACTTGTGTCATGACAGAGCTTCAAAACCCTTAAACTCATAGAAACCTTTAAATATTACTGCCACAAATATCAAGGTATATTAAATAAGAGGTGTTGATGATGAAGAACAAAAAAGGAGTGGACATTTCTGTTAATGTTATAATTGTAGCTGCATTGGCGTTGATCGTTCTGGTAGTTTTGTTTGCAATATTCACAGGCAGATTGGGCGGATTCAGCCTTGCTGTGCAGAGCTGCGCAGATAAAGGCGGAACATGCACGAACCCAGATTCAACTGGAAAAACGGCAAATTGCGGCGCAGACTCTACTGTTCTAAAAGGCACAGATTGTGAAAAAGACAACAATAATGATAAAAAAGCAGATGGTTATTGCTGCATGCCTATAATTAAATCATAATTTTTTCTTTAACTTATTTTTTACAAAACTTTAAATACAAGCATTTCTAAGAATATCCTTACTCGATAAAAAAGGTGCAAAAATGCTCATAAAAAACAAAAAAGCTGCAGAGTTTATGTTTGGGCCTATTATATGGGCTGTTCTTGCATTAGTTGTTCTTGCTGTTCTGATCTTCATCTTTATGGGAGGAACTGGGAGAATAGCTGCAATCTTTAAGGGACAGACAGACACAGCAGGAGGGCAGGCGAATGCAGCATCATGGTGCCTTGGCGCAATAACCCAAGGTAAGCCATGCAATTATGACAAAATAAGCGATTGCGGCGGAGTAAATGACAAAGATGGTCATGAAGGCTGCGGTGATGCATCTAGCGCTGAAAAGGGCAAATACAGCTGCCCTTCAGAAAAACCAATAAGAGCAGCAGCCACGCTTAACTCTGAAAATACAAAGCTCTGCTGCTGCAGCTCGTAAAATGTTTAAAAACAAAAAAGCAGGCATTGATCTTAGTTTAAAAACAATAATCAGCCTTGTTCTTGCAGCAATCTTTCTTGCGTTATTATTCTGGCTAATAGTTACCATATACTCTGCATTTATACCAAAACTCGATTTAGCAACATTAAACACATTTGAGCAAATTCTTGCTCCTGCAGTTGAAAAGGCAACGCCAGATAAAAGGTATGTGCCTTATTATATAGAAGCTAAATTTGAATTGGTATCCAGAGTTGCAGCTCCAAGTTGCTGCGATAAATGCCTCTGTATACTGAAGGAGGGCGATGATCCCGGATTATTTTATACAAAAAAACGATTTAAATTCAACATAGTTGTAGAAGGATATGATATGAATATGCAACCTGTGCAAAATGTCTCTGTAATTTCAGGATATTTGCGCAAAGATAAAGGGCCAAATGGCGGCAATGTGAAGAATGTTGCTGTATGGAAAGAAGGCAACACAGTCCATATAAAAGACACTTGAAATGAAAAAACTGAATAAAAAGGCAATGGAAAATTTAAATAAAATCATCATCGCGCTAGTGGTATTTGTTATACTCATCGCATTGGCAATCGGGATAGTTAGATTTGCCATGCGCCAAGGCGATCAGGACATTTGCCTGATTTCTGTTGTTGCTGCTGACAAATCAG
Source organism: Candidatus Woesearchaeota archaeon (assembly GCA_016180285.1). Lineage (NCBI taxonomy): Archaea > Nanobdellati > Candidatus Woesearchaeota > Candidatus Woesearchaeota archaeon. The sequence goes on along the minus strand of JACPBO010000002.1, from coordinate 13,696 downwards.
ATAAGATCTTAGGCATAGATTGCAATATGTACCAGGCAGGAAAACTTAAACTGCAGGGAACAACAAAGGACGCCGAGAAAAAAGATGCAATGAAGCAGATTGCTGAGCTTATGCGCGACTGCTGGCACCAATTTGGAGAGGGGAAAATGGATCCGTTCAAGGGGGCTTGGGTTGACCTCACAACTGTGTGTTTTGTTTGCTCTAAATTCAGCTTTGAAACAGAAGACGGCATTTCAGAAAGAGAATTTGTTGACTTTTTAAAAAACAATGAACTAACGAATACTTCTTATCATTCATACTTGAAAGGTTCACTCCCAGAAACAGATAGGGATGCGTTTTTTATAGAATCAATAAATTTCCAAAGCATACTTGGCATTACAACAGAATTCAGTATTGGACAACATCTTGATTATTTCCGAGGCGGTGCAATCTTATCCCAAAATAGAGATTACGGCGTTGTTATTTATGCTGTGGCTACTAAAAAAGTACGTTCTTTTGTGAGAACTTTTTTTAAATGGCCGCCTGAGAGCCTATATGATATTTATGTTGTGCCTTATGAGAACATTGAAAAGCTGTCTTGCGATAGGCTGCAGGGATGAAAGCCTACAAGGGTTGGCAACGTAGTATATTCAGCACATTATTCCTTGTTATATTCTTCTAGTAATGCCGACATTCCCCTAATCGTTACATTGTTCTTTGACAGATCTAATGGTGTTTTGCCATCGTTGGCTCTCGCATTGACATTAGCGCCTTTAGCAAGCAGTGCTTTTGCAGCATCTAGTGAGTTTAAAGTATAATCATTACCAGCAGCATAATGTAATGGAGTATATCCTTTTTTGTCTATAGCGTTAACCACAGCACCACTATTCAACAACAGTATCACATCATCTACGTCGCATTTCTTGGCTGCATTATGCAATGGTGTGCAACCTTCTTCATTTTTTACGTTAACGTTACTGCCTACAGAAAGCAAGAATTTAGTTACATTAGAATTACCGTGCTCTGTAGCAAGAAGGAGAGGCGTATATCCGATACCTTCTATACCTACATTAACATCAGCACCCCTGGCGATCAACATTTTCACCATTTCTTCACGAGTATATAATACTGCCCAATGTAATGGCGTTTTGCCACCATTATCTCTCGCATTGACCAGCTTAGGGTTAGTTTTTATTAACCTCTCCAACCCTGATAGATCTCTCCCCTCTACCAAGTCATGTATCGATACTGATTTGGCAGATTTTTCATTAATTAATTCTGCAGAATATTCCCACTTATCTACGGACTCTGTTTCATCATATATCACCCAGTCGCCAACTTTATTGTATTTTAGCAGTATGTATTTGTTTCCTAATTCGGCAGCGGCATCTAAGCATTCTTTGCTTACCTTGAATAATCTAAACGTAGCCCCTTGCATATAGTCTTTTCCATCTTCAGTAACAATGATTCTTGCATAAACTGGGGCCATCTGTAATTTTAAATTAAAACCAGAAGGAGAATTCATAATGGTGGGCTTTTTTTCTTCAGAACCAGATGATAATGGCATTGGCAAACCAATACGATAGGAGTCGATTGTTATAGGTTGAGCTTCTTCTTTGAACAGACTTTCATTGCCATTGAAATAGTCATGTTCAAAACATTTTTTAAACACATCATAATCTTTTCCCCTTGATGCCTTGATCATTGACCCAAATGTTTTTTCTGGCGTCGATAAATTGCCAAGGTTGATTTCGAATTTATTTAAGATGCTACTTTTAGGTTTAGCATTTTCTACAGATCCTTCTTGGTTATTAGTGCTAGCGGATTTATTTTGACCACAGCCATAAAAAAGAACAGCGGCCAGAACAGTTACAATTGCGGTCAAAGATCTTCTGTGCGCCATAAAAGGCAATTAAGCGCTTCTCTTTATAAATTTTGTTTTTTTCCTGATTTAACAAAAAACTTAATAAATAACCACATCATAAGTTAAGATATGAACAAAAAAGGGGCTATTCAGTTGATGCTCTACGTAATAATAGAGTTGGTGATCCTTGCTGCTGTTCTTCTCTTCCTCAGGTGGGAGGTAAATGTTCTTGCAAAAGACACATCATTTGAAAAGAGGGCGACAGCAACAGATGCTGCATTATTGCTGGATACAATACAATCTGCTCCAGGAAATGCTTATACACTTTACAAGGTTGCGACACCAGAGCCTTTTGTGATGACGTTTATAGCAACAGACAGGCCATTTGTAAGAGTTGCCAGCAAGAAAGACAGGCAGGAATACAAGCAATTCCCTTTTGGACTTGATAACTATATTGGGCATTCGCTTTCAGACATTGATCCCTCGCAGCAGGCTTTGTTTTCGAAAACAGATGATGAAGTCAGAGTATCAAATGTGCAGGAAACATTTCAGGAGGCCTTAAAATGCCCCACTATTGATACAAACGACGCTGTTAATGATAAAATCATTATTACAGACCCTGGTTACAGCACAGATCAAAGCCAAGATATAACAAATAAGCTGAAAAATGCTGCAAAAAATATAGGGGGCCCATTCAAGGACATAAAGGAAGCAGTAAATCCTGCCTATGGCGATACAGTTGAAGCTCAAATAGCAGCTGCAAAGCCCGAAGCCGTAATAATTCTTAATTCAATATCCAAAAAAGATTCAAAAAACATAATAAAGGCATTTATACCAAATGAAAACGATGCAAAAACAAGAAAACTGGCGTGCTATGTTTTAAATCACCTTTTAAAAAGCAAAAATCTTCCTGCTTCGAATGGCTTGTCAATAATTCCAACATCAAATAACGCAATACTTAACCAAAATAAGCTTTCGGTTTTGGTAGAGTTTGAAAATGACCAAGAAACACAGGCAAGATTATTAGACAAAGCAGCCTATATTGGCGATGCAATATCAACAGCATTAAGCAATTACTACAAAAATGGTTGAAATAAGCTTTAATACAGTGATTTGGATACAAAGAATACTTTTCATAGTTACAATTGTATTCTCGATCCTGTTTCTTATAACATTTTTCTTCAATCTCAAGAATGAAACAACTGACCTCAGGATTGCTTTATTCGCCAATAGGATTCTTTATTCGCCTGACGGTATAACTTATAACAGCCCTGAAACAGACCGTTCTTATCCGGGCATCATAGACTTGCAAAAATTTGATTCTGCAGCCCTTGAAAAAGCGATCTTTTACAATGACGAAAAAGGCGATGCAGTAATAGCAGCGAAACTCAGGCTGCTCGATGAAAAAGGCAAAGAAATAAAGTCTCTGATATACAACGAGAAAACTTACAATAACATCCAGCCAATTTCTTTTGCATCCGGTTATGCACGGACTTTTAAGACAATGTACGTTTTAATGCATGACAATGGCAAATTTACACCTGCAAAACTTGAAATGGATGTTGTAACGCATAAAGGCTAAGATGAAAACAATGTTCAAAAAAATAAAAAAATTAAACAAAAAAGGGTATGCAGGCGCTCTGGTTGACTTTTTCTCGTGGATCGCTTATTTTATAATTCTCATAATATTTATTGCGCTGTTTACTGCCGCAGCAAAAACCGCAGCAAAAACCCTGGCAGGCATTAATACCAATTCAGAATCTTCAATATTATATTCATATCTCAGAACATCAATTGATTTCAACGGAAAAGAGATAAGCATTGCAGACTTGATAGTGTTGTATTATATAGAAGAAGACAATGTCAAAAAGAAAGAATATTATGATCTGCTTTTGGATAGCGCGCAAAGAACATTCAATTCGCTTGAATTCTGCCATAGAGCTGTTAGCAAGCAGATAAGAGGCTATGCGCTTTATATTTTTGATAAAGATTACTCTGAAGCAGAGATCAGGCAGAATTACGGAGGCAACTTGCTGAATCAAAATAAGAAATTCAGGTCAAAGCATTTTGAAGACAATGTGGCCAAAGTAATGAACCTGCCAAACCAAGCGCTGCCTTTGCCAGAAGGTAAAACTATCTATGTGAATTTTATGTTCAGCGACCAAATTTCAACAAATACGGAGAGTGGAGCCAGAGGATGCTAATGAAAAGATTAAATAAAAAATCAATAATGTTCTTCAACATGTTCCTTGTATTCATAGCAACAGCAATCTTGGTGATGTCAATTATTGCGATATTGGAAAAAGTAAGCAAACTTGACAAACAAGAAATAGGCGAAAGGCAGCTTGCATTGCTCAATGAATACCAAAAAGGCGAGAAGGCGCTGATGTATATTGATATGGCTGCAAAATTTTCAGCGTACCAATCAATTTACGATCTTGCAGCCAATGGCGGCTACAGCAATAAGCCTGATTGCGGGGAATATGGCATCTATAACTTATGGACAACCAAGGACAAAGCATGCTATCCGGATGAGGAATCGCTGAAGTCAAATCTTTCTTTATCCCTGAATGAAAATTTAAACCCTTATTTGTCAAAGTATAAGGGCGTATTTATCCCAGAAAACAATTATGCGTTTGCGTTTAAAAATGAAAAACTGAAAATCATTGGCATTGCATTGCAGAATATTTATACATCAAGATCCTATCTTGAATCAACTGGAAAGCCAAAAGGATTTGCATGGCCGACAAATGACGATAAGCCGTATGTTGGCGAATGCTTTGGCTATGATTCAGAAAGAAAGGAAAATGTAGATCATGTTGAAATAATTTCAAGAAAAGATTCAGATGTTTTTGCTGTTTTTACCGGAAAAGTTGAGAAGGTTACAGCTGACAGTGTTCTTGTAAATAGCGCATCATGGAGCATAAAGGTCGAATATAGAAATCTTAAAACAATAAATGTGAAAGAAGGCGATGAAATAAAGACGCATGATCTGATAGGCCAGGCAGATAACCGAGTTTTACAACTGGCAGTTATTGATGATGCAGCAACCCAAAGCATGAAGATAGGTAACTATGTAAATCCGCTGAACTATTTTTCATATCCTTCATTGAAGAATGGAAAATATGGAGAAATAACCTACAATAAAGATTCGCCAACGTGCAAAGCAATGGAAAACAAGATAACCTATGCTGTAAAGCCTTCTTTTGATTTGACTATAGATTATAGTCTGAGTGATTATGCGCTGATAAAAGAGAAAGCAAAAGAGATGATTGCTAAATGCTCAAAAGAAGACCTGAACTCGTGCGCGAATAATGAAATTAAAAAGTTCAATTCGAAGACATTGAGCTGGTCAGCGGACTGCGGAACAGATGAAGAGAGAGTTTTCTCTGAGTTTTTAAGCTATTACCAAAGATGCCTTGCATCAGAGATGGCTGGATGCAGCTGCGAATTCACAATGAAAGACGGGCCTAAGAACAAGGAGTTTAAAATAAGAATGGCGAATGACGGCAATAAAATTATAGCTACCTTGAATAAGCTTAGTGAAACTATAGATGCAATCGGGCCAACAATTGCAATAGAAGATTCAAATAAACAATTAGTTTTTGATTTGCAAAAATACATTGATTTCACAATAAAGTATGATGGCGATGGGAAAGCCGCAATAAGGCTAAAGAGCGAAGCGTATAGCGGAGAGTTAGGATTCCTTGGGGTTGTTTTTTTGAATAAAAAATATGACTTTGATTTGGACATGTTAAAAATGTATAAAAAATCAAAATTAGTAAGCTTTTCAGAAAACAAGATTGGCAGCTCATGCTCTGTTTCAGAAAGGCAGGCAAATTTCTGCGTAACAAACAATGAGAAGAGATTTCTGGTTTATGACAAATTGAATGACAAAACTGAAGAGAAAAACATCGTTTATAATTTTGCCATTGACTTCGGCGATACAACACCGCCGCCTCCAATTGAAAATTTAAAAGCGCAGGATCAGCCAAAAGCCCAGAATTCTTTGATATTGATATGGGACAAAATTGATGAAAATAAAGCGAATGATATAGCAAATTATTATGTTTATTACACTAAAAAAGAATTTAATATTCCGACTGAAATTAAAAATCATCTTTTAAAGGATGAGAGCAATGATGATGTAAAATCAATTCCAATAGATGCAACCAAATATGAAAAAATCAGCGATATTGATTTAGAAAACTGCAATTATGCAAAAGAAGGCGAACCCTGCGTCTATGGCAAATATAACAAAGCATTAGAAAAGAGAAAATTATACTTATGGGAAGAAAAGTTTATTTATATTTTGTCCGGTCTTGATGATGGTGCAACATACAATCTTGCAATTACAGCAGTTGATTTCAGTGACAATGAGATCGACGGGGTTTCTGAAAATCAAAAATTAAATGTCGTTAAGGGAAATGTTATAGATGATCTGGCGCCTGGAAGGGTAACGATGAATGCGCCTGCATATGATGATTCAGCTAAAAAACTAACTTTATCCTGGCTGGCTGTTGACAAGAATTATGATGGAACAGTTCCTGTCAATGACTTAGAAGGATATTATATTTATAAATTTACAACATCTAAAACTGCAATAGGCAATTCTGACGCGCCAATTGCACTTTTAAAAGAGTTGAGCTATTCATTTGAAAATCTGGCTGCTGGAACATATTATTTTGCAGCCATAGCGAAAGATGAAACACAGAATAAAATCACAGATTTAAATGATAAAAACTCAAAAACAATAACAATTCCATAGTTATTTCAGATTATACAAAACTTTATAAATAATGCGATTAACCTGAATCCTGGTGGCTTAATTGATTAAAATACCAGTAGAGACTATAATCGAGAAGATAAAGGAAAAGACAAATTTAAGCGATAACGAGATTGAAGACAAGATCAAGGAAAAATTAAAGCATCTTTCTGGCCTTATATCGAGAGAAGGGGCAGCCCACATTGTGGCGAATGACCTTGGCGTCAAGATATTTGAGCAGGTTTCCGGAAAATTGAAAATAAAGAATATTCTTGCAGGCATGAGGAATGTTGAAACAGTGGGAAAAATTACAAATGTGTATGAATTGAGGGAATTCGTATCCAGAGAAAGAAGCGGAAAGGTTGCTTCGCTTGTAATTGGGGATGAAACAGGCAGCGTAAGGATTGTGCTCTGGAATGACCAGGCGAATAACCTTGAAAAGATAAAGCAGGGTGATGTAATTAAGATTGTGGGCGGCTATGTAAGGGAGAATTTTGGCAGGCTGGAAGTGCACATCAATGACAAGAGCAGGCTTATCATAAGCCCGCCTGGCGAAGCAATAGGCGAAATAAAGGAAACTGAAGCCAAGATACAGGCGAAAAGAAAAAAGATAAATGAATTAAAAGAAAGCGAGCCGAATGTTGAGCTGTTCGGCACAATAGTTGATGTTTCTGACCCGAAGTTCTTTGAAGTCTGCCCGAAATGCGAGAAAAGGGCAAGGATGCTGTCCAATAATTTTGTATGCGAGGAGCATGGCATTGTTGAGCCTTCTTACTCCTATGTTCTGAATACAGTCTTAGATGACGGATCGGACAACATGAGGGTTGTGTTTTTCAAAAAGCAGGCAAACAATCTTTTAAGCAAAAATGAGGAAGAGATCGCGAAATACAGGGAAAACATCCCTGAGTTTGAAGCAGTAAAAACAGAGCTGAAGGGAAAGCAGATCAAGGTTGTCGGGAGGGTTGTCAAGAATACAATGTTTGAAAGGCTTGAATTGATCTCGCAGCTTGTATTCCCGAATGCTGATCCTTCTGAAGAGATCGAAAGGCTGAAGAAAGAGATAGAAGTGAAATAGTTTTATAAGAGGCACTAATTTGGAAAGATACAAATGGGAATGGCATGGATGGGACCACTTTAATCCTTTTACACCCAAAGAGATTGCAGTATACAAGAACAAATATACTGGAAAGGTCAAACAAATAAAAAAAGGATTCTGTTGGCCTTGTCTCTTTTTTGGGTATTTATGGTATTTATCAAAGGGAATGTGGGTATATTTCTTTGCAGTTTTGATTTCGGCTTGGGTTATATTCTCGCTTGGTTCACCATTATTTTATCTCCAATGGTTATTGTTTGGCATATGTGCTTACACAGCGAGAAAAGATTATGGTGATTATTTGATTAAGAAAGGATATAAGAAGGTTGATACTATAAAACCAAAATAAAGGGTATTATTCAGAGCAATTATGGTGTATATTGATAATTTTGATCCACTGAAGATGCAGTTCGAAATAATTAACGCTTTACTAGAAAACGATCTGATTACAGTTGATGAAGCAAAAAAAATTCTAAAAAATAGTCTTAATCCACAACTAAAAGAGGAGGAGAGAGATAAGATTGTTGAATCCCTCTTTGTGAAAAAATGACGGAAATCTCCTACAAAAATATTCAGAAGTATGATTTACTAAAATATTCTGTTAAGTCAAAAATTATCGTAAATTTTAAATCTAATATATTTGCTAAAGGTGCTTTTAATAATTTTCTCAATAAACTAAAGATTGCTGACATCGGCGATGAATCAGAGAAAGCATACGTTATCAATAGTTTTAGAGTAGATGTCGTAGGAACAGATATTGAAATTGGTTTCTTTGGTTTAAGAGACAACAGACCAATCATAATACTTGAAAAAGTTAATGGTGATGAAGTTGTTATTAGTCTTTTTAACGAACCAAAATACATCATGAGAGATCATTTTGATGTTTTGAAAGTATTGCGAAATTCAACCGTTATCACAAAGGTATTATCAAGATTCTTGCCTCCAATCTATCCTTGCAAAATTGATGAGTGTGTGTCCATTAATAATGTTGAGCTAAAGAAAGCAGAAGTTAAGCTATTTTTGAAAGACTCTCTGTTAAGATACTTCTTATTATACATTTCCACTATTGGTGCTGTTAATTTGAATATGATGTGGGATTATGGGCTAAAAGCGGCTTTTAACGCTGGTTCGGGTGTTGTTTTTGTAATCTATTTCCTTGCATTATATTTTGAATTCCTGTGGTTTTTATCACAGGATAGATTTAAGTTAGAAATCAAAGAAGAATAAGTTTGTCATGTCGAGCATTGATTACACATAATTGAGGTTATATTCCCTCGAACGTTAGTGAGAGGCAAACCAGCATTACGCACCCTGAAACGGCAAAATTAGAGGATCATAACACAATCTTTCTCAATTCTAACTCGGCGACTTTCTCGCCTTCGGCTCGAACCTTGCATTCCTAAAAGTCCCAGCTCTCAACTCCTTTCAGTTGTTGGAAGGGACTTTCGAGGTAAGGAGAACTAACGCCATTATGCGCAATCAGTTCGGAATGTCTAACTGGGCATTTTCCACCCAAGCATCTTATAAATTACTACGGTCAAGACAACTATCCCGAGTCTTATTGCCAATTCGGCAATATTTTCTATAGGATATTCACTAATAGGAACAGTTGTAAAGAAAAAGCCAGTGAATAAAAATATGGGCAGATAACTAATAAAATGGACTAAAGATAATCTTAAGATATCATTTTTTACTTTTATCATAAATAGATCAATCAATGATTTACCTAGAATAAAAAGAATGATACCATTAAATAAAATACCAAACATCCAGTAATCTATGAAGTTGAATTGTTGAGCGACTAATGTAACAATAATTGCGTAAAATATGCCCCAGATGAATCCAAACCTTGCATAACTTAAATAATTTTTAAGCCAGTAACTCTCTCCAACACCCTCGAATGATGATGTTTTTCTTTCAGATATCACAATTTTTTGTAAAATATCAAAAAGTTCATCAACCTCATTTTTACTAAGTTTAATTTTAGTTTTCTTATTTTGAATAGTTCTACATAAATCTCCTACTCTAATTATATCTGTTGGTGCTTTCTCGATTTGCAAATTTACCTCTGAATTCGTAAAAACTATAATTGTATTAATCCAAGGCCTAAATTTTTCAGAGAATATTTCTTGTTCAGAAATGAATTGCCTCAGTTTAACGGCATTTCTATTAGCTTGTTTTATTGGATCAGTAAAATCTCCTAAATACGATTTACCTTTCAGACTTATCTTTTCCTGAGTCCACATACCATTTTCATATTTTATGTCTCCTCTATGATGTTTTGTTTCAATCACAAAAATGCCGTTTTCACCTATAACTATGTGGTCTATGTTACCTTTTATATTTGGTAATCTAACATCATGAACTATGTGGAAATTTTTACCTAGCTTTTTTAATTCATCTATAACGGTTTCTTCCCCTTTCGCGCCTAAATTCCATGTCAAATATTTGCGGAAATAAACTAAAGATATGATCAATAATATTAAACCTGAAAATAACCCATATAGTGCAGTAGGAAAATCTGAAATCAATCCGATAGCTGAAGAAAAAATTGCAAACATAAATAAGAATAACCCACGATTTCTGTTTAGATTGGCAAATTTTCTTGAAAATATTTCACGATTAGTTGTCACAGTATGAAGTAATTATCTAATGCTTATTAAATTACCGATTTAGTACCTGAAATTGACCCTTTAGCTTCTTACGAAACCTTGCCACTTAAAGCATTCGCTAGGACTTAATAGCAGTCATACAACTATTAGCCACTGGACACAGTGGACACCTGCGGTCAAAAGGTATTTAAATAAGCGTTCTTTTCTTATATTGTTGCTGAGAAAGCAACACCCGCTTCCTGGAAGCTGTAACTGGCTTCATAATCAAGGGAAGTTTGAAATAAAATGCGAAAAGCAAAAGGGTGAAAAAATGAAAACAAGTACAGAAAGTTCTGGCAATAAGCCGGAAAAAAAGATAAGAGCAGGAGCTATTTCTGCCACAATATGGCAAAATACCGGCAAAGGCAAGACTGGCGAAAGTGTCCAGTACCGCACAGTGCAGGTAGAGCGAAGCTATAAGGACAAAAAAACCAATGCATGGAAGAACACGTCTTCTTTCAGAGTTGGCGATTTGCCAAAGTTAGCGCTGGTTTCGCAGAAAGCATACGAATACCTTGTTCTGAAAGAACAAGGCGATTCTGAAGCTGAGGATTACAGCGAAGTAGAGCTGGAAGACATAATGTAAAGGTGATCATAATGAAAAAGGAAAAAAAAGAGATTGCGTTAATGGACCTGCCAGGAGTAGGGGCAGCAACAGCAGAAAAGCTGCAGGCATGCGGCTATAATGACCTCATGTCAGTGGCGGTTGCATCGCCGGCAGAGTTAGTTGAAATTGCTGGTGTTACAGAAGCAACAGCAAGGAAGATGATACAGGCAGCCCGCTCATCTTTGGACATGGGATTTGAGACCGGGGCTGAATTGCTGCAGAAAAGGCAGGGTGTAAAAAAACTATTGACACTGAAAATACATTCAGGCCTGAACGTATAATTCAGCTTGCAAGAGGCGCGGGATTGGAGCCAGAGCAGGTGCTTAACAACATAAAAGTTGCGCGGGCTTGCAACTCCGATCACCAGATGCTTCTTGCTGAAAAAACTGAAGATCTGATAAAAAAGCAGGGCCTGAAAGTAAAGCTTGTTGTTATTGATTCCCTTACAGCCCATTTCAGGGCAGAATTCGTAGGAAGGGGAACACTGGCGGACAGGCAGCAGAAGCTGAACAAGCACATGCATACCCTGATGAGGATTGCAGATACAAACAATATCTGCGTCTATGTAACAAACCAGGTGATGGCAAAGCCGGATATGTTCTTCGGCGATCCAACACAGGCAATCGGCGGGCATATTGTTGCCCATGCCTCGACTTTCAGAGTTTACCTCAGAAAAGGCAAGAAAGGAAGCAGAGTGGCAAAGCTTGTTGACAGCCCGAATCTGCCAGAAGCAGAATGCAACTTCTTTGTTGAAGAAGGCGGGTTAAAGGACGTTGTGGATTAATTTTTTATTTCTTTTTTTTATTTTTAAACAACATATTCCAAAAATAGGGGATAGTTTCTTATTCGAGTTCTTTAAGCTTCTTTGCCACATTGTTGCCTAATTTAGTTTTTTGATATATCCTCCCCATTTTATCTGTAGGATTTACAACTTCAACGAGATTTTTATCTTTTAACTCAGATAAAGCTCTCGATACAAGGTTAAAATAGGTGTTGCTGTTTTTGTTATAAATCTTCATCATTAATTCTGAGGGCATCATAGGTTTATCTAATACATAAAAAATCTTTTTTCTGTTCTTTCCTCTTTTCACAAAAGAAACTAAATTAAACAAAGTCATAGCGATTTATAAACAAATATCCTATAAAAAACAAATTCAACAATCTATTAGCAAATATCAAACAAAATAGAAAACTTTATATATGGACGTAGTTATAAAAAGGATGTTATGTTTTGGAGGGGTAAAAAATGGGAAAACGAACAGTTGAATTTGTACTTGGTCTTATTGGAGGAATATTTGGTTTCTTTGGAGCTTTAATTGCATTAATGTTCGGTGGAATTGGCTATGCGTTAGGTGGAAAAGGAGCTTCAACTGTTATTGGACTTGGCTGGCTAGCTATACTCTTTTCGATAATAGGAATTGTTGGTGCGGCATTAGTAAAAAGCAAAACTAAATTGGGTGGTTGGATGATGATTATTAGCGCAATTGGTGGAGTGATTTCTGTAAGTTTTGCATATGCACTCTCATTTATACTGTTAATAATCGCTGGTCTTATGGCAGTGATAAGAAAAGGCGATAAAAAATGAGAAAGATAATTTTTCCTTTATTCATCATATCCATTTTAGTTTTAGTTGGTTGTGAAAAAGCAACTCCTGTAACGTGCCCAACAGTAAATACACCTGAAAAATTCTTTCCGGTAAAAAGCAATGATATGATTACTTTAGATACTAAAGGTATTACGGCAGGAGAAGGGTATACGATAGCGCCTGTTGAGAAACAAGGGAATCCTTTTTTTCAGAACAGTGTTTCTTGTCATTTAGGTAAAAAAGCAGGCGAAAATGTTAATAATCTATATTGTGACCAATTAATGATACAAAAACTTATAACCAATGATGCTGGAGATATAGTTGAAGAACAAATTACAGGTGTTCAATTCATTTTTGATAAAGACTCTAAATTGATAGGGAAAAAATGCTTTAAGTGATTAGCAATCACTACTTCTTTCCCTTCCAGAAACACTAGAAGAAAGACAACATCCATCCTACAAATAAATTTGTGTGCATTCTGCCTATGATTTTATAAACTTAAAAATAACTTCCCTTGAACTTATTCAGTTTTCCTGCCAAGCCAAATGCCACTTTTGGGTTTTTCAGCAAAAACATGGAAAACTGCAGAAACTCCTCTTTAATGTTGTTTATCAGATCGCATGAAAACGAGCATCTTCTGCAGATCATCTCTTTTTTAAGGCCTTTTCTCAATTCATTGTTTTCAAACCATTTCTTTAAAATATCTTTATCAAGGGCAGTTCCTATGAAATATTTTTTATTTCCCGATAATATTGCGCAGGGATACAAGTTCCCGTTTTGATCCATAAAAACGCTTTTAAAACCGGCAAGGCAGAGCATTTTTCTGCTCTTGCCGTTCATTATATCAATCAGCAGATTGTAATAGAAGGCATGCTCTGGCCCGTATTTTATTATTGCTTTCAGAAATTTTATAATTTTTGGGTAATCATCTTTAGTTACGAAAACATTTGAATTTAAATTCCCGAAATAGCCTGCTGAGGGAAGGGCAATTGTGTGGCCCACATAAGGAACAAGCTTTTTAAGATAAAGATAGGATTCCATTAATTTGCCAAGATTGAGCTTTGAAATTGTTGTCTCAACGCCAAGATTGAAATTCTTGTTTTTTATTTTCCTTAATTCCCTTATCGTTGAAATTGCTTTTTTAAAGCTGCC
>JACPBO010000001.1 GCA_016180285.1 Candidatus Woesearchaeota archaeon | reverse complement strand
CATGTGTCCACCCTCCTATGCCAATAAAATTAAAACAGCGGGATTTGGAGTTAGAGCCGCATCTAATAGCAGTTTACTCTTTGGCTGATCTGCCCCAAAGCGAAAAAATGAAGTTCAAACGAGCATTTTTTGGCTCTGAGTCTGTTTTTAAGGGCAAGACAAAAAAATACATAACGCTGCAAGAGGGCATCTTGAAAATGTACAGCGGCAGCAGGCTTGGAAGGGGCGCAATAATCTTTCCATCCAAACATAAAGAACTCGTTAAACAATTAGAATATTTTAAAGTAAAATTTAAAATATTCACTGTTTATGCAAACCAGCATATTATGGAATGGATTAACACATTTAATGAAACAATAAAATAACAAATTATTTTTAAGAAAATGAAAAAAAAGCATTTGCCAACCATTTTATTTTTAATCCTGTTGATTCCCTTTATTTCTGCGCTTGATTTTTCAAAGCCAATCGGCTATGTCAATGACTTTGCAAATATCATTGATGATGCGCATAAGATAAAAATAAATGATCTTCTTGCTGAGCTTGAAAAAAACACAACTGCCGAGATCGCTGTTGTTACAATGAACTCCCTGAACGGAACAAGCATTGAAGAGTATTCTGTCAGGCTGTTCGAGGAGTGGGGGATTGGAAAAAAGGAGAATGACAACGGGCTGCTGCTCCTGATTGCGATCAATGACAAAACATACCGCTTTGAAGTGGGCTATGGGCTGGAGGGAACTTTAAATGCAGCAATGCTCGGAAGAATCGGCAGGGATATTTTAGTTCCGTATTTTGCAAGGCAGGAATATGGGGAGGGAATTTACAGTGTTCTTGCTGAGATTTCAGGAATAATCAAAAAAGACCCGGATGCTGCTGCAAAATACCAAGGCCAGAAAATCAACTTTAATTCAGGCAGCTTTAGCAGCCCGCTGATAATGCTCTACCTTACTTTTCTCGTCATATGGCTGTTTATATCGCAAAGCCCGAAGAAAACAAGTAAAAAGATAGGCCTATTTGGGGCAGGCGAGATTGCTGCAATAATAAGCGCATTCTTCCTCGGATTAATTGTTTTTATCGCAGTCATATTCTTCTCAATAATCTTTTTTATACTTTTTGTTGCATTGATCGCAGGCGCCTCTTCTCAGGGGCATAATAAGCCGCCAATATATTTTGGAGGATTTGGAAGAGGAGGCTTCGGAGGCGGAATGGGTGGCGGAGGATTTGGCGGATTCGGAGGAGGGCATAGCGGAGGAGGAGGGTTTTCAGGAAGGTGGTAATAGAGAAATTTTATGCTTTCTTCAAATGTATGCCTTAGAGTTCTAAAATAGAAAGATTTATATATGACGTAACCTTTTTTAAGGTTACAATGATTAATTTATCCAAAGAAGTCGCCATAAGGAGAATTCTAGGAAAGGTCGAGATAGCTACGATTATGAAGAAAATAGAGGGAAGAAAATTAAAACAAACAGAAAGAAATTATTTGTACAGGTCAATAAGACCGAAACTGATGGCCGCAAATATTCTGTCGCATGAAAATATATTGGGCAAGGTGAACAAAGACAATAGGGAGGATGATTCGCTGATTGAATACAACCTCTCATTATACAGCTACGAGATGATTTCAGTCAAAAGAAAGAGAAAAAGAGAAAGAATGCCTATAGAGGATTTGATAGCCAGAATACTCGCAAAAAGCAGCAACGTAAGATTTATCGAGGCAATACCTGTGTTGCTGATTAAGAACAATGTCGATAAATTCAAACTGATCGAACTTGCCTGTAAATATGGCATTAAGAATAAACTGGGGTATATGATTGAAACAGCGGCAATGATAAAACCGAAAAAGAACCTTAAAGAGCTGCTTTCTTATCTGAAAAACAACAAAGACAAGGGCGTGTCTTTTCTTGCAGAAGGGGATTATGATTTTCTTTCAAGAACATCCCCAAAAAGGGTAAAGAAATGGAATTTGCTGGGCAGATTTTTTGATGAAGATTTCATTAAAATTGCAAAGGCGCAATTATGATTGATAAAAAGAAATTACTGGGTTGGCTGTCCAAGCTGGACAAAAAATTAGACAGGAAAATGGCGGTTATTGCTGTAGGTGGAACAGCAATGACCCTATTAGGATTAAAATCCTCAACAATAGACATTGATCTTTGTGTCAGCAGCAGAGACAAAATATCCTTTGAAAATGCCTTGGACAAAAAACTAAGAGCAGATATTTTTGTGGATGGGTATATTTTTTCAGAACAATTGCCTAGCGATTATGTTGAAAGGGCAAAAGAGATTGTTGCTATGAAAAATATTGTTTTGAAAGCGCTTAATCCTGCGGACATAATAATAACGAAGGCTGCCCGCCTCAATGCCCGCGATGAAGAAGACATAGAAGCACTGTCCAAATATGTAAAAAAAGAAGAATTAGTGCAAAGATTTGGAAAAGTTGTTGGCACATTTGCAGGAAGAAAGGAAGATTATGAATATCATTTAGAAATAATATTGAAGAGATTTTATGGTGGATCTTGAGTTTTCGTGCATGCGCGGGGATTGCGGAGCTTCATTTTAGAAAAATAAAAGATGATTTGATGAAAGACGAAACAGAAAGCTTTTTATTTCAACTAAACAAAACAGCATAATACAAATTAAAAAGGTGGTCTTATGGCAAAAAAAGGAATAAATGCAAAAAATATGAAAAACACGAAAGGGCTGTGGATAGCAGGCGCAATAGCCCTTGTTGTATTGCTGCTTCTGGGATGGTTTGTTGGATCTTACAACAGATTAGTTACTCTGAACAACAATGTTGACAACAAATGGGCGCAGGTTGAGACGCAGTACCAAAGAAGGATCGATCTAATACCCAATCTCATAAATACCGTCAAGGGCTATTTGACTTATGAGCAGCAGACATTGACAAAGATAACTGAGTTAAGAACACAATGGCAGAATGCAAAGACCGTGGCAGAAAAGGTTGACACAGCCAATCAGATAGAAGGCGCATTGAAAACAATATTTGCAGTTGCTGAAAATTATCCTGATCTTAAGGCTTCGCAAAACTTTTTAGCATTGCAGGATGAGCTTGCAAACACAGAAAACAAAGTAGCTGTTGAAAGGCAAAGGTATAATGATGCTGTAAAAGACATCAACATTGCAGTGCAGAAATTCCCGACAAATGTTGTTGCCGGGATTTTCGGTTTTAAGCAGAGAGAATATTTCCAGTCAGCTGCGGGGTCTGAAACAGTTCCTGAGGTGAAGTTTTAGTGGATCCAAAAGCAGGCGATAAAGTAAAAGTAACAACAGAAGACGAGCAGTTAGAAGGTATACTGATGCCTAGGCCAGAGATTCTTGAAGAGGGCTTTATAGTAATAAAGCTGGATAACGGCTATAATATCGGCATTGAGAAGAAGAAAGTAAAGAAAATAGAGCTGATTGAAGCATATCAAAAGCCAAAAACAGCAAAAAAAGAATTAAAATCCAATAAAAGCCTTCCAACTGTTGCTGTGCTTAGCGCAGGCGGCACGATTTCTTCAAGAATTGATTATAAGACGGGCGGCGTATACGCTGATTACACAGCAGAGGACTTTGTTGAGATGATTCCTGAATTGGAAAATATAGCAAACATAAAGGCAAAAAAGATAATGTCAGTGATGAGCGAAGATATTTCAAATAAAGAATGGAGCAGAATAGCAGAAGAGATTGCCAAAGAGCTTAATTCAAATGTTAGCGGTGTTGTCCTGACAATGGGGACAGATACATTGCATTATGCCGCTGCTGCATTGTCTTTTTTCTTAAAGCTCAATAAGCCGGTTGTGATAACAGCTGCGCAGCGAAGCATTGACCGAGGAAGCTCAGATGCTTTTATGAACTTAAGCTGCGCAATAACAGCTGCTGCAAAATCAGATATTGCAGAAGTCATGACGTGTTTGCATGGAACAATGAATGATGACTATTGCCTGCTGATAAGAGGCACCAAGGTAAGGAAAATGCATACTAGCAGAAGGGATGCCTTCAGGCCTATAAATGAGGAGCCGATTGCCAAAGTGTTTGAAAACGGCAAAATAGAAATAACAAATAAGAATTATAAGAAAATAAGCAATGAAAAAACAGCTGTTAATGACAAGTTTGAGGAAAAAACAGCATTGATTTATGTTTATCCTGGAATGGAGCCTGAGGTAATTGATTTTTACCTCGATAAAGGATACAAAGGAATTGTTCTGGCTGCAACTGCGCTTGGCCATGTTCCTCAAAAAATATATTCTAATATTGAAAAAGCAATTAAAAAAGACATTCCAATTGCGATTACAACCCAAACTTTATACGGCAGAGTTCATCCACTAGTTTATTCTGCTTTAAGGATGCTATCTATTAAATTAAAATGCATCTTTGCAGAAGACATGCTGCCAGAGGTTGCTTACATCAAGCTTGGCTGGATTCTTGCACATACGAAAAACATGGAAGAGATCAAAAAGATGATGCTCACAAATGTTGCCGGGGAGATAACTGAAAGAAGCGACGAAAGAGCCTTTTTATATTAGGAGGTGAAAAAATGGAAAAAAGTACTGTTGGAATAGTTATTTTTTTAATTGGAATTCTTATTTTGGTGCAATCTTTTGTGCAAAAGGAGTCTAGTGTACAGCTCGGGTATGTGATTATAGGCGTAGCATTGATAATAGGCGGTCTATGGTATGCAAAGAGGAAATAAGAATTGGGAAATAGTCAAGAATGTAATTGATTTAGAATACAGGAAGCTACTGCACGAATATAATGCTGTTTTAATTGCCACAACATCAGTCATAATTGGGTTACCTGCATTCATTTATAATGTTACGAAAGACTTATTATCCTCACTCATAATCGCCGCCGTTATATGGCTTATCCTTAATTCAAAAAGAGAAGAAGTTGCACAAAAATTAGATCTAAAGGTAAACGAAGCGAAAAACCTAAAATACGAATGATTACAATTAAAGAATTGCTCAACAAGATCAAATGGGACAAAAGAGAGGAGCCTGAGGATTATTCTGTTTTCTATCTTGACAGGGTTTTGAACAGATTAATTGAAATGCCTTACGCCAGAATAAAGAGGATCGAGGAAGGGTTTTTTGTAATTGATAAAGATAATGAGGAAACATTCATTCCATTGCACAGGATCAGGGAAGTGAGGAAGAAGGGGAAGCTGGTCTGGCAAAGGCAAAGTTTATAAGGTTGGATTTTCTAAATCAAAGATATGTTTGAAGAAGCTCCAAATGAAAAGATAGAAAGATTAAGAAGAAATTTTGAATTGGCAGAAGCTTCTGTAGAACACATAAACAAAAAAAAATTAAAATTGTTGGATAATTTAATTACATTCACCAAGTACATATGCCACGATTTAAGAAATCTGCCACCTGCTTTGTCGAGGTTTTTAATTGGTTCTGGAAACAAGGTAACAAATGTCAATTTGAGCTTATTTACAAAGGCAGTGTTTCATCATATAGAAAGATTTCAAGATGCCATTATTGCTGAAGAAGGTGAAAGAACAATGTTCTTAGAAGATGAAAAACAAATAGTTTGTGGCAAAGATGGCGAACTTTTTAAAAATGCTAAAAGATATGAGGAGGGAGTGCTAACCTTCTTAGGAACTGATGAAGAATGTTATTTAGAAGTAAATTTGAAACCGTGGTACGAAACCTTGCATGAGGCAGTAAAACTTGCAATTGATGCTGTTTACAGAAAGTATGCTGAAAGACAAGGATATTTACAATATCTTCGCCCTTTAGAAGAAAATTTAAGGCATGCTTTGAAGATCTTGAAGAGAATCATTTTAATAATCGAACGTGAAAAAAGAGAATTTGAAGTTGAAATAAAAAAACTTGAGGAAACTGAAAAATTTGTGCATGAAAACAAGTTTGCTTTTGCAAGATAACACATTTTCAATAAGATTTATAAAAGCATAAAAAATCCACATATTAAGGGAACGTGGTGAAACCTGGCCAGCGGAAATCGGGGATTTCCTGGGTTCCGCTGGGGGAACTATCATCGCCGGCTCCAGTAATTGGAGCGATGAGGCAAACGCCGATGAATAAAAAGTGCTCTATGAAGACACCGGCTGGTCTGGGTTCAAATCCCAGCGTTCCCATTTTTTATAGTTGTGAGCATATAAAGCTTGCTTCATTAAATCCTTTGTCTTTTGCCCTATTACTTTAGTCGCTTACTAAAAGACGAATTGTTACTGATCTTCTTCAATTATTTTTTTTAGTTTTGCAAGAGCCTCTGCTTTCATTTGATTTATTCTTTCTTTTGTTACACCATATATTTTTCCTATCTCTTCTTGTGTTCTATGGTAATCAAATAGCTGTATTAAAACATCTCTTTCTCTTTCATTTAAGTGCTCCAAGAGCTCCTTAGTCTCAAGTGTTAACTCATGCGACATGAATTCTTTATCAGGCCAAACTACCTCTGTGCTATCAATGAATTCACCAAATTCTGTTTTTCCGTCTCCTCGTAAATTATTTATAGAGAAGACTCTTTGAGGATTTTCAATAAAACCCCTTATATGCACTACTTTTTCTGGCTTCATTCTAGTTAATTCTGATAACTCCTCATTTTCCGGTTCTCTCCCATATTTTCCTGTGAATATTGCTATCTGTTTTTGGACTTTGTACATATCATCCACTAACCATTCCGGCAATCTTATTGTCCTGGATTGCTCTGCAATTGCCCTTGTAATCTCCCTTTTTATGCTGGTTCCCCCATACGTGCCGAAAGTATATCCTTTGTTATAATTAAATTTTGTTATGGCTTTTAACAAACCGCACACTCCTTCATCTAATAAATCATCCATATCCAGCCCAATAATATTTCCATATTTTTTTGCTAGGGTCGCTACCAGTTTTTTATTTGCAAAAATCAACTCCTCCAATGACTCTTTCCTTCTTCTGACAAACTCTTCTAGCAGCGCAATATCAATTTCTTTAAGCCTTAATTTCTCAGACTTTTTCTGTATCCTTTCTATTTGGTAATTACACCAGTTGTATTCTTCAAATAAGCACTTCATTTCATCTCTGCTTGGAATCTCTGATACCCCTCCATTTTTTATAAACACTTCAATTGGGCCCCTTTCATCAGATATTTTCTGATATGTCCTTTTTTTTCTTATTTGAAGTGGAAAGAAATCTTCTTTCTCAAATTCCGGGCTCATAACATAAATTATATCTTTAGCAGATATCTTTTCTTTAGCTAATATTTCCTGCGCTTTTATTCTCAGTTCAAGATTTTCCCTATGTTCAATTTCTGCTTTAGCCTCCCTAAAACCTTTGAAGTAACCTCTTTTAGGGTTGAAGACATCTGCAAATGTTGGGAATATGGTCTTTAGATAATATTGTGTTATATGTACATCCGAGTCTTTTAGTCTTTTTAGTTCATAAAGAATTATTTCTCTATCCCATCTTGATATATTTTTTCTTCGCAATTCTTCAAAATCATAGGGCCTATAAAGATATTTTCTCATTAATTTTGCCATATATGGTCTGTCTTTTTTTAGCTGATTTACCTTAAATTTTCCTCCGTTTTTCTGAACAGATTCGATGTAATCATCTATTTCTTTTTTAAAGCACTCTTCTGACCAATTTTCTCTAACAGAAACCATCGCTTTTCTTTTAACATTGGCCCACCCATACCTTCTTGCTTCTAATAAATATCCAAGATAAACCTTTTGTATATATTTGTAAGAAGTACTAACTCCATACTCATCGAGCCTTCTCATTTCATATATAACTACAGAAAAAGGCAGATGAAATCTTTTTAACTGTTTTTTAATCCCTCCTTCAGAATATAGGTCTCCATCTAAATCAACCGAAGATACGCTATCCCTACATGTGTGCGGGCCACTCACAGCAGTATAGCCGCTCATTCCATTAGTATATAGTTTTATAAGTTTATAAATGTTGGGAAAAATAGATGCCGTATCTCTTCGCCAGATTAGTCCTCGCAAAATATCGCATAATCTTTCTCTTACGAAGAACAATTTCAATAAATTTATATAATGCCTGATTAAAATCCAATTATGCCAAAAAAAGAACTGTATGAGGCAATTGCAACATTAGTAGGTGTTGTTATCGGAGCAGGAGTTCTTGGCATACCTTATGTTGTCCAGCAGGCTGGGTTGTGGATCGGCTTATTGGACATTGCGCTGATCGGGATTGCAATCCTTTTCATCAATCTGTTTTTGGGTGAAATTGTTTTGAGGACAAAAGGAGATCATCAATTAACAGGCTATGCCAGTAAATATCTTGGAAAGTGGGGCAAGGCATTGATGGCATTTTCGATGATTTTCGGGATTTACGGCGCAATGATCGCTTATCTTATCGGAGAAGGAAAAGCATTTGCTGCAATATTCGGAGGAAATCCCTTAATATGGAGCCTGGTTTATTTTGCTTTTGTTGCATTTATTGTTTACATAGGATTAAAGGCTGTTGAAGAATCAGAGCTTTTCATGTCAGCGGCATTCATTATAGTGATAGTGCTGATCTGCATTCTTGCATTTGGCGCGATAAAGATTGAGAATCTGGCGGGATTTGATTTGACAAACATCATGGTTCCATACGGCGTTATCTTGTTTGCTTTCCTGGGAGCAGTTGGGATTCCTGAAATGAAGGAAGAGCTCATCAATAACAGGAAATGCCTTAAAAAAGCAATTATAATCGGAAGCTTAATTCCTTTGCTTGTTTATCTTCTGTTTGCTTTTGTTGTTGTTGGCGCATCTGGAGCAAAAATCACAGAAGTTGCAACTATTGGCTTGGGCAGATTATTAGGAGAGAAAATGGTTATTCTGGGAAATCTGTTTGCGGTCTTTGCAATGGCAACCAGCTTTATTGCGCTTGGATTAGCGCTGCAGGAAATGTACAATTATGACTATAAGCTGGGCAAAAAACTGTCATGGGCATTGAGCTGCTTTGTCCCATTACTTATATTTTTTGTGCTTTCCTTTTTTGGCATGCTGAGCTTTGTAAGCGTTTTAGGCATAACAGGCGCAGTTGCCGGCGGAATAGATGGCGTGCTAATTGCCATGATGTTCCTGAAAGCCAAAACTGCCGGCGATAGAAAGCCGGAATATGTTCTAAACATCAATAAAGGGTGGTGTATAATACTGGCATTCTTGTTTATTCTGGGAATAATACACCAAATGATTTTATTTTTTGTTTAAATCTTAAAATAATAGAAAACGAAAAATATTAACCCTACAACTAAAATCGTCAATATTGTGAGGAATATTTTTTTGATGATTTTTTCATCTTTAACTTGTTTACCTTCAGTCTTTATTACTGTCTTTTCTTCCTTATGATTTATTCTTATTGTTTTCAGCTCTTCCCTTTTTCTTTTTATCCGGGATTTTTTAAGCTTCTTTTTTATTCCAACAGTTATTTTTTTAATTAAAATGTAAAAAAAAAATAAAACAACAAGCCCGAGCAATATGCCAATCCAGTACTCTTCAAGAA